>JAPDPQ010000044.1 GCA_034506395.1 candidate division KSB1 bacterium
GCACCCCAGTTGCTCGGTTTTTAATCGGATTCATATAATAGATCCTGGCGAAATCGCACATCCAGGACTTGTTGACATTGGGATTTTCACGAGGTCGAACCCGATAAATTTTGTTGTTCTTGGTCTCAATGATGATGTTGCAGCCCCTGGAACAGCCTGCACAAATGGAGTCGGTTTTATGCAGATTCCACACTCGCTCTTTGAATCGAAATTGGCGACTGGTCAAAGCACCCACGGGACAGATATCGGTGACGCAATAGCTGTATGGATCATCAAAGGTATCGCCTGGAGCCAGGGAAACGTAGGTTTTATCGCCCCGTTCGACCAATCCCAATTTATTGGTCTTCGACACTTCCCTGGTAAACCGAACACAGCGGGAACAGGCGATGCAGCGTTCGGCATCATAAATAATGCGATCGCTAAAAATGTAGAGCTTTTCTTTGGCAACTTTTTCTTCATTGAAACGGGATTTGTCCCCCGAGAACATCATGTATTGATCCTGCAACATGCACTCGCCCGCCTTATCGCAGATGGGGCAATCCAGCGGATGATTGATCAGAATAAACTCCAGCATGGCCTTACGCATCTGGGCGATCTCGGGCGTGTTGGTGTACACGATCATCCCATCGGCCACAGGCGTCATGCACGACGGTTGCGGCTTGGGATTGCGCTCGATCTTCACCAGGCACATGCGGCAATTTCCGCTTTTGGTGAGATGTTTATGGTAACAAAATCGGGGAATATAGATCCCGTTCTGCTCGCAGGCATCGATAATCAGTGTTCCCTCGGGAACGGTCAGCTTTTTTCCATCAACAGTTAGCGTCACGTCTTTCATATTGTCTATTGTTTTTCAGTTTTGGTTTTTCATTGATAGAGTTAAGTGAGTTAAGTAGTTGAGTTAGTTAAGTAGGATGTTCCACCTTCACTCAATTACCCAATTACCCAGTTACCTAATTACCCAATTACCTGTTGGAATCGTTCAAATTTCCCGCCAAACGGGCATTTCGCTTTTTTCACATGTTCCTCAAATTCCTCTCGGAACCGCTTAACAAAGCTATCCACTGGTCCGCAGGCCGCATCACCCAGCGGGCAGATGGTGTGAAATGCAATGTGCTTGGTGATGCTGGTCAATAGATCGATATCCTCCATTCTACCCTGGCCTGCCTCAATTCGTTTTACGATTTTGTACAACCAGCCAGTTCCTTCCCGACAAGGGGTGCACTGTCCGCAGGATTCATGGTAATAAAAATGCGTCAGCACCTCCAATAATTTGACCATGCAGGTGCCTTCGGCAATCACAATGACTGCCCCAGAACCCAGGCTGGAACCTGCTGCAGCAATAGATTCATAATCAATGGTCATATTTTCACAATTTTCAGGTCGCAGCACGGGAGTGGAAGAGCCACCTGGAATGACGGCCTTGAGCTTTTTGCCGCCTAAAACGCCGCCGCATTCTTTGTTGAGAAACTCCATGAACGGATAGCCCATGACGACCTCGTAAACGCCTGGCTTGCGCACATGGCCACTCACCGAAAGCAGCTTGGTGCCAGAGGATTTATCCGTTCCAATCGATTTGTAATGATCGCCACCGTGCTCCACAATGTAAGGTATCGAAGCCAGGGTTTCGACGTTATTGATGATCGTGGGACAGCCATAGAGGCCCTCGATGGCAGGGAACGGCGGCTTATTTCGGGTCTGGCCCTTCTTGCCCTCGATGGAGTTCATCAAACCCGTCTCATCGCCGACTACGTAAGCACCAGCACCTTTGTGAACCGTGATCTCGCAAACGTAATCCGTGCCTTTGATTTTCTGGCCCAGATAGCCTGCTTCGTAAGCTTCTTTAACGGCTTGCTGCACTCGGCGCAGCGCAAAACCATATTCGCCACGAATGTAGATATAGGCATGTTTGGCCTGAATGGCATAGGCACTGATGATAATTCCCTCGATAAGCTGATGCGGGTTCTCTTCGAGGATTACCCGATCTTTGAACGTGCCAGGCTCGCCCTCGTCACCATTGCAGATCAAATAGATCGGCTTGTCTGTCCCTTTCGGCAGGAACGACCATTTGATGCCCGCAGGGAAGCCAGCGCCGCCTCGTCCCCGAATGCCGCTTTTTTTGACTTCGTCAACAACCTGTTCGGGTTTGTATTGGCCCAATTTTTTGGTGACGGTCTGGTAGCCGCCCCGTTTGAGATAGCTTTCTAAAGTATGGCTCTTTCCGTTCTTCTCATAATTAAGAAGGATTTTCAAATCTGGCATAGTTATCTCTTCATGCTAAAGCTTTTTCGAACCATTGTCCACTAAGAAGGTTACGGACTTTTTCATAATTTGGGATAATGATACAAAACAAAACTTGTTATACGACTTTCATGTTAACATATTGTATATCGGTTCCCAGCAAACCTGATACCTGCGCTTGCCAGTTTTTTCCGTTGAGGGCTGGCTTGAGAGAATGCGACCGAACCAGTAGCAACCCAGACATATTCACGGGTCAACCTCAGAAGATCTGGCGCAGCATCTGCAGCCCAGGATTTTAGCCAACGAAGTTTAGCTATTACCACATTAACTTCGCCCGTTGAAGAAGCTGGATGCACTTCAATCCAGATCGCCTTGTCAGAAATCAGGTCATGTTTAATACCAACTGCATAATCCCAGCGTGGCTCGTTAGGTTGAATTTCAGATAGCGCCGAATCCACATCTACACTGCCTGCAAGTTCACGAGGCTTAGTGCAGGTTATGTGCTCGATATCGGCACGTTTCAATGCTTGCAATCCAGGGCGATAGGCATCCGCCAGCGCAAGTGCATTTAAGACAGCCTCCTTAAATTTCATTTGGCTGCCCCTTGAGCCACCGCTTGAGACACAACATCGGCGATTCGACCGCTAAATTCGCTAATTCCGCCCCAACCTGATTCAAGTTCATTGCTCGAGCCAGGATCGAGCTGGGAAATGTCGTGCGTATGACCTTCTCGGTCAAAAAAATAGACCTGCATAGCTTTTTTAAGCGCAGCCTCTGCCACTGCTTGCATGGGCTGAGTTGTTTTCACTTTAAAAATATCCAATACCAAACGAAAATCTGCCTGGTGTTTCTTGATCGATTGTAGCGCCCACACCACATCTAAAACATGGGGAGAATGAGTTGACAAACATACTCGATAGCCCCGCCAGAGTAGTTCCAATACCATCAGCATTGTTACCGAAATTGCCTGGGGATGCAACCCCATTTCCAGTTCTTCGATGACTACCCATTCGATCTTCTCCCGCCGTGGCACTTTGGATGGTGGCATCAACCAATAAAATCCCAGCAATAAAGGTACAAATTCTCGCTGGCCCGCTGACCATACCATAAACGGCAAATTTTCCTCAGACTTTCCCGCTTGAAGCACCAGCCGGCGTTGCGAACGATAACGAGCAATCTGCAAATCATGACCAGGAAAAAACGCCTGTGTTAATAATTCTCGTAATTCTCGTTTAAGCCGCCGTTCCTGAGGAAAAAGTCCTTCCGCTGCAGTGAACTCCTGCTCCAGTAAAAGGCGTAGCTTTTCACTGAATTCTCGGACCGCATAAGGATCGCCAGGAGAATAGTCAGTAAAAGGTCGTGGCCAACCATCCCGCAACGTTAGTACTCGTTGAGCAGGAATATAAAACATGGTTTCAATTTTGGATTTTGGAACTCTGCCGACCAATTTTAAAAAATCAATTTTTTTATTTTGCCAGGTTATTGCACTCTCGCCTTCACGCCATATTCGGCGCATCCCCTCGCCCAAATAAATATCTAGAAATTCATCCAGCTTTCTTGACCAATCCAATCCGTGTTTTTTTAGTTCCTCAAATACATGACCTGTATCAACTATCAATTTTAACAATTGAAGGGCAATACTCTTACCTGTGGCTTGAGGTCCAACCAGAACCGTCAGGTCACCAAAAGAGAGTGTCGCTTCAGCTATCTGACCGATGTTTTCAAGTTTTAATTCATATTTTGTCACATCATCCATTATTATACCTAAAAATTTGAATTACCATTTTCGTTTCAAACGCAGGTAATCGCATTATTATTTGTACTCAGGAAATTCCTGTGGCTGCTGCTCGTGTTCTTTACCGTTTCTTAAATCATCCAAAATTTTATCGATTTTCTCCTCGGTCAATAGCTCATAATAATTCTCGCCTACCTGCATCATGGGACCTGTGCCGCATGAGCCCAGGCATTCCACGGTCTTAATGGTGAACATGCCATCCGGAGTCGTTTCACCAACTTTGATGCCCAATTTTTGGCAGAGATAATTAATAATGTCCTGGCTTCCTAATAATGAACAAGAGATATTATTGCAAACTTCTAAAACATATTTGCCTTCTTTTTTCTTGGTAAACATCGAATACCATGATCGCACCTCTTCCACCCAAATCGGGGGAATGTTCAATTCGTTAGCAATGAGATAAATCGCCTCGTCTGGAACATATCCGAATCTTTTTTGAATCATCCACATCAGAGGAAGTGTGAGAGAGCGCGAATCTGGATAACGTGTTCGTAAGTATTCGATTTCCTTTTTTTCAGCCTGAGTGAATTCCATATGTTTCCTTAGCGCTTTAATTTTTTATGGCTACTAAGTGAAATAACAAATGACAAAAACCAAATTATAACCAAATTTGAAAAATCAAGTGCCAATTTTCAGGGGAGGTGCCGGACCGGTAATTTCACCAATCTCTATAATTTTGCGAATCGGCCATTTAATAGATAAAAATCAATTCGCCCCAATTAGCGAGAGTAGCGGTCAAAGATTTTTTGAAAAAGATACAAAAATCTAACTCAACGATCGCATTCTCCACCAACCATATTTACCGTCCCAAAAATGGGGATGATATCCGCTAATTGATGACCGATTATAATTTTGTCCAGCACGCCCATGATCATAAAACTTGGAGCGCGAACATGCAGTCGATAAGCGGTGCCAGAGCCATCTGAGACGAGGAAAAAGCCTAATTCCCCATTCGAGCCCTCGACGCAATGATAGATGGTGCCCTTTGGTGGCTTTGGACCTTCAATAATAATTTTGAAATGTTTGATCAATCCTTCGATGGTGGTATAGACTTCTGATTTATCGGGCAGGTGTGCCTGATAGCCATCGGCGAACAATGGACCGGTACGAGGCATTTTTTCAATGCATTGAAAGCATATTTTCATTGATTCCTCGATCTCCCGCATGCGGACGTACCAGCGATCGTAATTGTCGCCATATTTGCCGACAGGCACTTCCCATTCTACCTCATCGTATTTGAGATATGGCATAGCTTTGCGTACGTCATAGGCTACTCCCGTGGAGCGCAAAAACGGTCCTGTGATTCCCGCATTGATTGCATCTTCTTTGCTGATTTCGCCCACGCCCTGGGTTCGATCTAGGAAAATGCGGTTCCGATCCATTAGACCGTGAATGTCCTTCAAGAGCGGGATGTTCTTCTTTAAAATTTCTTTGCATTTATCCAGCCATTCGCTGGGAATATCCCTGGCAAGCCCACCAATGCGGGCAAAACTATAGGTCTGCCGCGCTCCAGTTGCCCAATTGAAATGTTCCCAAATCCAATCACGAGCCTGCATAAAATACAAAAATGGGGTCATCGCACCGAGTTCGCTACATATCGCTGCCTGACAAGTGTAATGATCTGTAATTCGGGATAGTTCCGAAAGCAATGTCCTTAACCAGGCACAACGCTCGGTGATTTCAATACCAAACAGCTTCTCTAAAGTTGCCACATACCCAAAATTATTGATGAACGCCGAAACATAATTCAAACGGTCAGTATAGGGGAGTGCCGAGGCATAGGTATGATTTTCCATCATTTTTTCAAAGCCTCGGTGGAGAAAACCGGGTTCAACATCGATATTGACAACGGTCTCCCCGACCAACTCTGCGATCATCTTGATGGTACCGTGCATGGCTGGGTGCGACGGGCCCAGATTGATCTTAATTGGCTCATCGCCCGGACTTGCGATGGGTAGTTCCAGGATTTCTTTTCGCTTTTTAACTTCTTCGACTTTATATTTTGCAGGGATTTCAAACGCTGCCATTGTTTTGCTCCGGATTTCGTAATGCTAATCGAGGTTGTTCTCCACGGGCTGGATAATCTTTTCGTAATGGATGACCTTCGAATTCTTCGTAAAGCAGAACGCGTCTCAAATCAGGATGCCCACTGAATTTGATACCGAACATGTCCCAAACTTCTCGTTCTAAATAATGAGCCGCCTGCCACCAGGGATAGCTGCTAATCACCTCGGGTTGTTCCCCCCCGCAACTGGTGATGACTCTGACGCGCTTATTTGTGGAAACTGAATAGAAATGATACACGACATCGAACCGAGTCGGAGAATACAAGTCCTCTTCACGTCCAGTTAAATTGGGTCGCTCGGCATAGTCGCTGCTTAAATAATCCACGGCTGTAATATCTAGCAGCATATCCATTGGATATTTTTTATGATTTTTAAAAAAATCGAATACTTTTGGTAAGTCGTTGGCAGGAATTCGGATGTTCGGTTGCTCGAACTCTTCGTAATATTCGGCCTGTGGGAATTGTTCAAAAAAATCGTTCAGGTCGTCTTTCAATAACCAGTATTGTGCCATATTCGGCTTGGTTCCTTTTCAAAGATTGAATTGATTTTTGGACCGCGAATGACGCCAATTAAGCGAATTTCGCTAATCATTAATTCGCGTAGTTAGAATAATTCGCGGTTCGATTTTATAAATATTGTTTGGATTTTCTGATTTTTTCCTGCAACGCCATGATACCATCGAGTATCATCTCGGGGCGTGGCGGGCAGCCAGGGATATAGACATCGACGGGGATGACCCGATCGCAGCCTTGGAGCGTTGCGTAATTGCGATAAAATCCGCCGCTCACTGCACAGGCGCCAACTGCCACAACATATTTAGGTTCCGCCATCTGCTCCCACACCCGCCTTAAAACCGGGGCATTTTTATGGGTAATCGTTCCCACCACCATCAGCATATCTGCCTGTCGCGGGGAATATCGCGGCATGGCAGCACCAAACCGATCGGTATCGTAATGGGCAGCGCTGACGGACATAAACTCCATGGCACAACAGGCCGTGCCAAAAACGTATTGCCAGAGCGAATAACTTCTCGCCCAACCGATGAATTGATCCAATTTGGTGGTAATAATGTTATCCGGGATTTCGATTTCTGACATGCTCGATTTACCTCCAATCCAGCGCTTTTCTTCGGTATGCCCAAAAGAAAGCGATTAACAAGAATGCTAAAAATACAGATATCTCTACTAAGCCGAGCCAGCCCAATGACCTCCCGACAATTGCCCAAGGATAGAGCAAAATTCCCTCAAGATCGAAAAGCACAAATAGTAACGCCAGTAAATAAAATCGAATGCTCACTCGCTTTTGATTGTCCTGGAGCAAATCAGAACCACACTCAAACGGAGTGTATTTTGATGGAAAATCCTTGCGATGCTTCGGCTTTGGGCCTAATAACGCATTTAATACAAGTATCAGCCCAGCAGTGGCAGTGGAAATAATGACGATGAGCAGGATGGGTAGATACTGATCAGTCATCGGTTCAATTCTCCATGTGAACGAGTAATTAAAAGGAAAAAGGAAGGGGAAATTAAAAAAAGATAAGCATGATGGAAATGAAGAGACGAAACTACTATGCTCCAACCCCAATTGGAGTTCATTCGTTCTGCCCTCGATTGATTGAATGCGTTAGCTGAATCGTCTGTTTTGGTCAAATCTCAAATATTGAGTTATTGCACTCCTTTTCCCAAAACTAAGGCTTTAATAATATAAATAAAAATTAAAAAAGTCAAGGGAAAAAATTAAAAAAAAGCGCCCTCTGTGAAATTACTCCTCAGCATCCATCGAATTTTAGGGAAAATCTCCACAATCAAGTGAGAGATGTTTCTTTGAACTTGGTTGCAATAATAAGGCTTATAGATGATGCAAAATTGAAATAAGAAATCATCGTTGAGTTTTTTTGATCCAACCCGGTTTTAAATCAAATTGCCAGAAAAGATATATGTCTTGATGATTTTGATAGCCTAAGATCTTAAATAAGAGGCACCATTCACATCGATAATGCATCCAGTGAGGAAATCAATCCCCTCTGAAGCCAAGAACAGGGCGGTGTTGGCAACTTCGCTAGGATAAGCGACTCGATTAAGCGGACTTTGTTTTCGAATTTCAATGCCGCGTTCGCCTTGGAGCGCCGAGCGCGCCATTTCGGTCTCAACAAATCCTGGAGCGATTACATAAACGAAAATATGATAGGGCGCCAAGGCCTGAGCCAGCGATTGACTCATAGCGTTGAGCCCGGCCTTGCTTGCGCCGTAACTGGGAGCCAAAGGTTCACCGCGAAAGGCGCCTCGGCTGGAAACATTGATGATTTTGCCGCCGCCGTGCTGCATCATATTTTTTGCAACCAAAAAGGTAACATTGGCTGCTCCAATGAGATTTGTTGCAATGGTTCGCTGCCACTTATTCTGCCATTCTTCATAGCTTTGCTCTGCAATCGGCGCTTCCTCGAAGATTCCAGCATTATTGACCAGAATATCGATGCGCTGCGTCTTGGAGAGCACTGCATCCACCATTGCTTTTGTTGCCATAGGATCGGAGATATCAGCCGATGCAATAAAATGATCGCCTGGTTTTAACTTGGCAAGTGTCTGTTCCGCAGCCATCTGATTTTTGTGATAGTGGACAATTACCCGAGCGTCGTTTTCGGCAAAGCGTATTGCAATAGCCCTCCCAATGCCGCGAGAAGCACCTGTAATGAGTACTGTTTTTCCCGAAAGATCAACATTCAGATTTTGGGTCATAATTTGGCCTTTTGAAGATTTATTATTAGAGTTCTGAAAAAGGTGCTAATTCCTGCATTCCAGCCCACCAGCTGACGGCAGGAAATTCGATTCTTTTTTTGATTCCATGAATGTTAAAGATTCGTCCTTCCGCTGGGCTCTGATTGGAATGATCCAGATTTTGAATTTTGTGGAAATCAACTTCATTTTTTGAAGGAAGGAGCTGCGTCTCAGATTTAGACTGATTCCATCGCATGAAGCGATGGAATCAGTGGCGATGCAATTCATTTAAAAAATTCTATAATTAATTTGTGTCGCGAGCTGCCTGGTTGATCAGCTTTTCGATCGCGGAGATAATCATAAGCTCGGTTTCGCCGCGAGGGGTTTTGGCTTGATTAGCTATTTGGAGGCTATTAGCCTTCCAAGTGCGATCAGCTAGTTGGCCGGTTTCGAGATAATGGATCGCTTGCAGACCAACAGTTGCCAGTTGTGACAAA
Organism: candidate division KSB1 bacterium; assembly: GCA_034506395.1. Classification (NCBI taxonomy): domain Bacteria; kingdom Pseudomonadati; species Candidatus Zhuqueibacterota bacterium. Next base: position 9,311 of record JAPDPQ010000044.1, read on the forward strand.
TCATAAGATAGGCTTTCAATCTCTCTGAGTATGGGAGATCCTGCGATGATCGGCTTCAAGAGTTCATGGTTGTTTTGCCAGAGGACAAGATCGTTTTTGATAGCTTGCCAAAGCCCGTTTGCTGAGCTGGGATTAGCGAGCAGGCTATCCACTCGATTTCGGAACAGGCGAGCTACTTTGGCATCAGGGCGAGCCGCATCTACCACCCGAGTAAGCGGTGAAAACGATGTATATTGCCGCAATTGACCTCGAGTGTAAATTTTGACTGGCTCGATGACATCAACCAAAGTTTTTAGTGGGGAAAAATCTGTATTATTTGCTAAGCGACGCAACATCATTAAATAATTCTTATCATGCGTTAGACCCAAATGTTCGAGTCGAAAACTCATTGTCTCAAGCCGTCGGTACATATCCTCCACATCTCGGATGTGCTCTGGCGACCATAGCCGTTCAGCAATAGCTGCGGTTCGTGGCCAGATGCGCGAGTCTATGGTCTCGGCACAAACGAACTCCGACCACATGGTGGCTTCACCGCCCAAAATAAACGATCGTTCGGATTCTGAAATGGGGGCATCGCTGGGAAGCGGGTCGTTCAAATAATGGTAATCGGTGGGCTGGATCAGATCAATGTAATAGCCATTGGACAGCAAGCAGCGATAGCCTTTTCTTGCCGCTTCATACAAGCTTTCTCTACCCCGCCACGATTGAATAACGATATCCTTAGGCAATTCTGATTCAAATATTTCATCCCATCCCACCATTTTTTTGCCATATTTGCCAAGGATTTTGTGAATCCTACGGTTGAAATGTCCCTGAAGTTCAGCCGTTGTGCGGAAGTTATGTTTCTTCATGAACGCCTGAATATGAGGATTAGCGCTCCATTGTTTGCCATTGTTTTCATCTCCGCCGATGTGAATATATTCATCGGGGAACAGCGTTGCCATTTCTTTGAAGAATTTATCTAAAAATTGATAGGTGGATTCGCGGGTTGGGTCCATGACCGGATCGTGGATGCCCCAGGTGCGCTTGATCTGATAAGGCCCTGGTGCGCTGGCTAATTCTGGATAGCCAACAAACCAGCTTGTCGCGTGACCTGGCATATCGAATTCGGGCACCACTCGGATACCACGCTCAGCAGCATAGGCAATAACTTCCTTGATCTGTTCATGGGTGTAGTAGAAACCATCGGAACCAAGCTCGTGCAATTTGGGGAAGGTTTTACATTCTACCCGAAAACCTTGATCCTCAGTGAGATGCCAATGCAAGACATTCATTTTCACTGCTGCCATGCCATCAAGATTGCGCTTGATGACATCAACTGGCATAAAATGACGCCCTACATCGATCAATAGTCCGCGCCAGACGAATCGCGGCGCATCCTCGATTTCGACGCCAGGCAGATAATAAGCGTTAGAATCTGCCATAACCAATTGAAGCAAGGTCTCTAGCCCGCGCAGAACTCCTAAATCGGTTTCAGCGCTCAACTCGATCGTCCGATTGGTTACCAACAGTCTATAGCTTTCGTTTTCATGCAATGCTAACTTCCCTGGCCTTTGGCAGTGAACAATTAGGCTGGCTTGGTCTGTTTTGGGATCATTATTTATGATTAAGTCCCTCGGTAGAAATAACCCTGTCAGCCTTGCTAATCGTGCCATCGTTCTGGTTGTAGCGTGTTGAAGCCTCGGGCTGGCATGGCCGCTAATTGCTACGGAGAATGAATCAGAGAGGACAAACTTGTCGCTTGTCATCTTGATCGTGGCTGGAATTGGCATCAGAATTGGCCCTGTCATCGTCTTCACCCCACCAAATAGTGTCATCACTTGAAAGATCAACAGAATTACGGCAAAAAACATCCATCTTGTTCGCATTTTTCCTCCTCCATTGTCAAATGAGCACCTATAGTACTACGGAAATCGATTTGATAGATAGATTATAATAAGAAATTTTTTGTAAAGATTCAACACTTTCATCGAAAATTTAACATTGAATTGGCAAGCAAATTTTGGCTTGCTGTGAAATATCGAAAAAAAGCAAAAAAGCCTTTGATCCGAATACTAAAAAATCGTATATTTTGACCGTTTGTGTCTTAAACCTAGGCAAATTCCCTCGCAAACAGCAAGGAGAAATTATGGATCAATCAACTCGAATCGAACAAGCTTACGAGATCGCGAAACAGCGCTATGCTGAGTTAGGCGTTGATACGGAGCGTGCAATTGAACAGCTACGTCACATTTCTATTTCAATCCATTGCTGGCAGGCCGATGATGTTGGAGGTTTCGAAGCACCAGATGCGTCTCTGGCTGGAAGCGGGCTTCAGGTAACTGGTAATTTCCCTGGCAAGGCTCGAAATGTCGAAGAGTTGCGCCGAGATTTAATTCAAGCGCTAAAATTGATTCCGGGCTACCACCGCGTGAATCTACATGCCATCTACGGCGAGTTCGGTGGCAAGCGAATTGATCGTGATGCGATTCGCCCAGAGCATTTTCAAGGTTGGGTCGACTGGGCTCGGCATCATCAACTGAAATTGGATTTTAATGCCACCTGTTTTGCTCATCCCAAAGCCAGTCAGGGTTACACATTGAGCAGCAAAGACGCTGCAATCCGTAAATTCTGGATTGAACATGTGAAGCGCTGCCGGGAGATCAGCGCATTTATGGGGCGGGAATTGAATAGCTCCTGTATTCACAATCTATGGATCCCCGATGGCAGCAAAGATAGCCCAGTTGATCGCTGGACCCATCGCGCGCTGCTCAAACAGTCCTTGGATGAGATTTTTGCGATTCATTATCCCGAGACCGAAATGAAAGATGCCATCGAAAGCAAGCTGTTTGGCATTGGAAGCGAATCTTATGTCGTTGGTTCCCATGAATTTTATCTTGATTATGGTATTTCCAGAAACAAAATGATCTGTTTGGACATGGGACATTTTCACCCCACTGAGTCCATCGCTGACAAAATTTCTGCGATCCTGCAATTCTCCAATGAATTATTGTTGCATGTGAGCCGTGGGGTTCGTTGGGATAGCGATCATGTGGTCATTTTAAATGATGAGTTAAAAGGAGTATCTGAAGAGATCATCCGCGCAGACGCGCTTCATCGGGTTCATTTCGCGCTGGACTTCTTTGATGCCAGCATGAATCGAATTGGAGCTTACGTCATCGGAACTCGAGCAGTTCAGAAAAGTCTGTTGCTTGCCCTATTGGAGCCCACTGCAAAATTGCGGGAGCACGAAAATCGTGGCGACCTTTTCGCCCGACTTGCCCTATTGGAGGAAATCAAGACTTTGCCTTTTGGTGCAGTGTGGGAGTATTATTGTTTGATCAATAATGTTCCCATTGGAACAAGCATAATCGAGGAAATAAAGCGATATGAGCAGGAGGTCTTGATCAAACGGAGCTGATCCACAAAAAATTGTCTTTGCAAGGCCTGGGGAGTGTTTGAAAGTCCCCCAGGCCATCCTTTGAATCTCAGAAGCCAGAATAGCCCAAACTTGTTTGATTTAACCTTCCCTGATTGTTGTGTGGATTGTATTCTCACCCACCGTGACATAAAATGTAACTATCAATTTGGATGCTGAAAAAACATGAAAGGCCAATGATGGACCTATCTTTTTTAGCGAGGTCCCTGCGGTTACATCTCATCGATAATCAACAGGAAATTTTTACTTGCTCCAAATTGAAAATTCATCCTTCGGATTCTTTGTAGATTTCATAAGCTATGCATTCATCCAGCTATAATCATTCCCGGTCAACAATGGATTTAGGCATCAGGTTATATTGAAAGGGTGCTGAAGAGATTGAGGGGAGAAAAAATATTTTAAGCCAGAAAAATTATCCAAAATATCTTGAAACTTTCGTGGCGCTCAGGCGTAACAGTTGGCAAATTTGTGGACCGAAAATGATCTGCAATTTTTTTTGATGAGCATGTTTACTTACCGTTAGGTAGAAATATTGGTATGGAGCAAAATATCAAGCTAAAAATAGACAATGATAATTCAACGAAAGCCACGATTTTCAAAGCGGCTGCCAAACTATTTGCTGAAAAAGGCTTCAACGGCGTTTCTATGCGGGAGATTTCCGAGTTATCCAATGTAACCAAGCCAACCATTTATTATTATTTTGGGAACAAAGAAGGAATTTATAAAGCGTTGATTCAGGAAGCGCTCAATTATCATTTGGAAGATTTAAAACAAATTGCAGCGCTCAAAATCCCAATGAAGCAAAAGCTAATAGAATTGCTTAAACGACGATTTCAGATCAGCCTTCAATATCCTGAATTGACGAAGTTTGTATTGCAGGTCTTCACCCATTATGAGAAACTGCCATGCCTGGATGGGTTTGAGTCAGAAGTGGCAGCTCACGCCAAAATTTTTGCCGAGATGATTCAGCAAGGGATCGATTCTGGTGAATTTGGTCCCAGTGCTCGGCCAGAATTGGTAGTCCACGTCATCGGCGCAGTGCTATTGCATTTCCTGATGAACCAGTTGAACAGCGCTGAGCAGATCCTTTCTGATCAATTAGCGGAAGAGCTGATTGAGTTGTTGTTTAAGGGTTTAAATGAATAGGGATTGCAATTCATCCTAACTTTGCGAAAATGCTTGAGCGCGATCTGAGCGATATTTTTGTATCAATCATCCGCTAATCGGGCCCTGAAGAGTGACTATCAATCTGAGATTGCAACAAGGCTTTTGTCGAACGGATCGTTTGAGCGGATGGTTGGCAACAAAATTCTTCGGTTTGTCTGCTTAATGAAGATTTGGTTATTAAACGAATTTGCTTAATAGATGATCTATGGGAGGTCGGAATGATATTCAAACAGAGGGTTTTAATTTTATCCGTGATTACTGTGCTGCTTTTGCCGATCATCGGGAATAGTCAGGAGGTACTTGTTTTAGATTTAGATCGAAGTGTGGATCTGGCGCTAAAAAATAACCCAAGCATTCGGATGGCGGAGAAGGAGCTCTCGAAGGCTCGAGCTGGCGTTTGGGAGTCGGTTTCCAATATTCTGCCGCATCTGGATGGTTCGGTCAGTTTCCAGAAGGCATGGGCCATCCAGGAGACGGTGATCCCGAATTTCATTAAAATGATGTTGCCTCCAGGAACGCCTGGGCTGGAGCTTTATCCTGACTACGTTAGGGTCGCTTTTGGTATTGAGAATACTTTTCGCTATGGTGCCAGTGTCACCCAGCCATTATTTTTGGGAGGTGCAGGGATCGCGGGGGTTCAGGTCGCCATGGCAGCGCGCGATGCTGCCGAGCTGAATCTCGAGGAACAGCGCCAGCAATTGATCTACCAAACGGCTGATGCATTTTATCTTTGTCTGCTCACCAAGGAACTGGTGAAAGTCCAGGAGGAGGCGATGGCGCAAGCGCAGGCGAATCTCGAGAATGTGATCAAAAAATATGATGTTGGTATGGCATCGGGGTTTGACAAGATGCGGGCTGAGGTTGAGGCGGCCAATTTACAGCCAGAGTTGATCGCTGCGAAAAACAATTATCAAACCGCTTTGACTCAGTTAAAGACGATCCTTGGGTTAAAGCGCGAGGCTCTGATCGAGGTGCAGGGACAGTTGGAGTATGTCAATGATGAGTTCGGCGATATGCCCTTGGAGGAAATTCAGCGATTGGCTTTAAAGGATCGACCAGTTGTGCGGGCATTATCAGAGCAAAAATACATGGCCCAGAAAGGAATTGCTCTGGCACGAAGTAATTTTCTCCCCAAGTTGTTCTTCCAGACCGATTATTCTTATATGGCGATGAGAAATGATTATAAATTTCGACAAGATGATTTCAGCAAAGGCTTTACTTCCTCATTGAGCCTCCAAATTCCGTTATTCAAGGGTTTCAAATCGGCGGCCCAGTTCCATCAAGCACAATTGGATTTCAAAAAGATGCTCGATTCCGAAAAACAGGTGTATGATGGGATTGCTGCGGAAGCCGAAATGGCCTACAATAAATTTCAAGAGGCGCGTCAAAAATACCTCTCTGCTCGACAGACTGTTGATTTAGCTCAGGAAGCATTGCGGTTGGCAAATCTGATGTATGATGAGGGGATGAATACTCAATTGGATGTATTAAATTCGCAACTCGCTTTAACCCGTGCCAAATTGAACTATGCCAATTCTGTGTACGAATATCAGAAGGCGCGATATCAATTGCGGAAAGCTACGGGCAAACTGTCTAGTGTATTATAGCTGTGAAAACATTGCCTTCGAATCGCTGATGAACGAGTTGCAGAATGAAAAAATCAAATCTGTTCCGGGCATGTTTTCATTTTGTTGTCTGCTGATGGATGGAAATCTGCTCATGCATTTAATTTGAAAGAGAGGATGGGATTGTTCATTTGCGGCATTGACTGTTGCGAGCAAAAAATTGGTTTGTTTTAGAATATTTTTTAATAAAAAATAAGGAGCTTAAAATGAAACGGATGGTATTAGTTGTAGTGGTGTTGGCTTGGCTATCTGCCATGATCATGGCTGGATGTGATCGCTCGAGTTCGAGAGCCACCGAGACTGAGGTCAAAATACCAGTCGAGGTGATGACGGTGAAATTGGGGGATGTGGTTCAATCGTTGACATACAGTGGAGATATCAAGGCTGAGACCGAGGTAAAGGTGTTTTCGAAGATCCCAGATCGGATCGAACGATTTTTTGTTGATGTGGGAGATGAGGTAAGGCGAGGGTCTCCCATTGCGAAAGTTGTCGCCACGACGATCGAGCAAGCGGTGAGGCAAGCGGAGGCGGGATTAGCGGCTGCGCGCGCCCAAGAAGCGAACTTGCGGGTTGAATTTGAGCGTGCCCAACGGCTGACCAATGAAAAAGCCATGAGCCCGCAACAATTCGATGCCATTAAAACCCAATATGAAGCGGTCAAGGCCCAGGTTGAACAAGCAGAAGCTGCGGTGAAGACGGCCCACAGCCAATTAGCTGATGCAACAATAACAGCCCCAATTAGCGGCGTGATCGGCAATCGCTATTATGAAGCCGGTGATATGGCCAGCCCCGCTATGCCAGTAGTCACGATTGTACAAATGGATCGGGTCAAGATCACTTTTTATGCTACGGAAGAAGATCTGGGGAAGCTCGCCATTGGACAAAAAGCAGCCGTGATGGTTAAAAGCTATCCCGATCGGACCTTTGAGGGAAAGGTGGTTAAAATTAGCCCAGTGCTCGATCCGTTGACTCGCATGGCCGAAGTCGAAGTGTTGATCGACAACAATCAAAGATTGCTCAAGCCAGGTATGTACGCTCAGGTGGAGGTTACGGTTGGCATTATCAAAGATGTGATTGTCGTGCCACGTTTCGCCGTGATCGAAAATACGACCTTGGAACGCATCGAGGGACAGGATCAAGTGATCAAAAACTATTATGTTTTTGTGGTAGATAGCAACAAAGCTTTTCAGAAAAAGTTAAGCGTTCAATATGCAAATCATAAATCCCTCGCCGTAAGTAGCGGCGTTGATATCGGAAGTAAATTGGTCATTGCAGGACAAAATAATCTTCGCGACGGCGTGGCTGTGACAATTATCAAAGGTGAGGAGGATAAATTATGAAAATCACCCAATTCTCTATAAAACGAGGCGTGACGGTATTTATGATCTATCTTATCGCCGTCGGCTTCGGTTTATTTTCGTTGATTCGATTGAAAATCGATCTCTATCCGAAATTGGATTTTCCGCTACTGGCGGTCATCACCCAATACACAGGCGTGGGGCCTTTTGATATTGAAACCGTAGTGACCCGTCCGATTGAGGAAGCGGTTGCATCGGTGCAGAATGTGAAAAAGGTGAGTTCCACTTCAGCCCAAGGGCTTTCTTTGGTGACCTTGGAATTCGATTGGGGCACAGACATGAATCAAGCGGAAATCGACGTCCGCAATAACCTTGAATTTATAAAGGACGTGCTCCCGAGGGATATTCGATCGCCGATGGTGTTCGCGTTTGATCCATCGGCTCAGCCGATTTTGTATCTGGCGGTCGAATCCGACCTGCATGGTCAGGCCGAGCTTCGTCGCATCTCTGAACAGGATATTGAACCTCGAATCGAGCGCATCCCAGGTGTTGCGTCAGCTTTTACCATTGGGGGGATGCGACGAGAGATCAAGGTGTTGGCCGATCCAGTGCGGATGCGCGCCCATAACGTATCGATTCAACATATCATCGGTGCGCTTCAGGCCAATAATCTGCAGCTCCCTTCTGGCTGGATCGATGATAAGCGCCAGGAATTTACCATTCAGACAGCGGGTGAGTACTCATCGCTTGAACAGATCGAAAATACCTCTGTAGCGATGATGAATGGCACCAATATCCGGATCAAAGATGTCGCGACAGTGGTCGATGGATTCGTCGAACAACGACAGCAGGTCTGGAACAATAACAAGCCTGCCGTCATGCTCATGGTGATGAAGCAATCGGATGCCAATACGGTTTTAGTTGCCCGCGAAGTGACAAAACGGCTGGACAAAATTCAATCGGAATTGCCTCGAGGGATCAAATTTCAGACGGTATTTGATATGTCCACATTCATCACCCGCTCCATGTCCAATCTGGGCAACACCGCATACCAAGCGATTGCGCTGACGTTTTTGGTTCTGCTGTTCTTCCTGAGAAATGTGCGAAGCTCTCTTATCGTTGCAACTTCGATCCCAATTTCAATGATCACCACCTTTGCGGTGATGGATCAAGCAGGGCTAACGCTTAACATTATATCGATGGCGGGACTTGCGTTGGCAGTAGGAATGTTGGTGGACAACTCCATTGTGGTGCTGGAAAATATTTTTCGGCATCGAGAGGAGGGAGAGGGGCCGACAGAGGCGGCCGATAAAGGCACTTCTGAGGTCTCGATGGCAATTACCGCATCGACTCTTACCACCCTGGCAGTGTTTGTCCCAGTTCTTTTTGTGCCAGGATTAGCTGGCCAATTGTTTAAAGACATGGTGATCACCATTGTCTTTTCGCTTACAATTTCATTGGTCGTGGCATTAACCTTAATACCGTTGCTGGCATCTCGCTTCATTATCATTAACCAACGGCTGAAACAAACCACCACTTTCTTTGGTAGGCTTGGTCAGCGAATTGGTGGTTGGATTGAGAGATTATCTGTAATTTATGGTCGGAGTTTGGCATGGTCGATAACTCATAAAAAAATTGTTTTGATTTCGGCAGCGGTTGCATTCTTTATTTCGTTAGTAATCTTGTTCAGTCTTGGAGGTAATTTTCTCCCAAATAGTGATATGGGGTTTATGTCCATCGCGGTAGATCGCAGCCCTGGTACCAGCTTGGAATCGATGGAAGCAAGCATGCATCAGCTAAATGAGATCATCATGCAGAATGTGCCGGAGATTGAGAATATTTATACCAATTTTGGTCAGGGTGAAGGGGTAATGGCTCTGTTTTCCACCCAGGGCTCCAGCGAGGGAGATATTACGATCCGATTGAAAAGCATTAAACAACGTAAAAGAAATGTGTTTGAAATTCAGGATGATCTCAGGGAAAAATTGAAGAGTTTGCCCGATGTCCGTGCCCGATTTGCAGATCGTGGTCAGGAGGCTGTGATGGGGGGCGGCGCAGATATTCGGGTCGAAATTATCGGCCATAATTTAGAGGTCGCCGAGGCTTTAGCCTATGACATCGAGTCTCGATTAAAGAATATTAAAGGCGTCGTCAATACCGAAACCAGCATTCGGGAGACCGTGCCAGAGTTGCGGATTAACCTCGATAGAAGCCGGGTCGCTGATTTGGGGTTGAGCACTGCTCAGATCGGACAGGTTATCAGCAGCAGTATCTTAGGAACTGTCGCGACCCGTTTTCGCGAGGGTGGCGATGAATTTGATATTCGAGTTCAATTGACCAAAGATGCTCGGACCAATAAAACCGATATCGAAAATATTTTGTTGCTAACACCCATGGGCAGGCAGATCCCATTGCGAGCCGTGGCGACGGTCGATTACTCGAAGGCCCCAAAACAAATTATCCGTGAAGATCAGGAGCGGCTGGTAACTGTTGATATCGATGTCTCTGGTCGGGATTTACGGAGCACAACCAGCGATATCCGAAAAGCGCTGAAGCAAATGCCCATCCCCAATGACTTTCGCATCGAGATCGGTGGTGTAGCTGAGGAACAGCAGGAATCATTCATGTACCTGGGCCTGGCTTTGGTGGTCGCCATTCTTTTGACTTACATGGTGATGGCTTCTCAATTCGAATCGTTGCTCGATCCGTTCATCATTCTGTTTACGATCCCGCTTTCATTCATCGGAGTCGCGCTGGCACTGTTGGTTACCGGCACAGAGTTAACCGTAATGGCGCTGGTGGGCTTGGTAATGCTGGTGGGGATCGTCGTGAATAATGGGATCGTATTGGTTGATTATATCAATCAGCTTCGAGAGCGGGGAATGGAGCTTTATGAGGCCATCTTTAAAGCTGGATTGGTGCGAATGCGGCCAGTACTTATGACGGCATTGACGACGATCTTCGGGATGTTCCCATTGGCATTAGGCCTTGGCGAAAGTGGTGAAAACTGGGCACCGATGGCCCGTTCGGTCATCGGCGGATTGACCGTGGCCACGGTCCTCACCCTGATTGTCGTCCCAGTGATCTATGCTGTTGTCGAAATTTTAGCCGAGCGGATTCGAGCAAAACGAGAGGCCCGCATGCGTGCAAAATATGGCATTCCTGTTGCAGAACAAGCATGAACGAAGTGACCATTCTCAGCGACGCAATTGGTGCGATCCTTCAACCTCACCAATATTTTGGATGAATTGGCAATGGCAGTCTTACCCCATAAAGAGTGATCCCTATAAATCGGAGAGGATGGCAAGCAACCTTATTGCAGAAAGCGATCCCACTGCAATCAGATTGATGATTGCGGTGGGATTTTGCTTATTCGTGAACTTGGTGAGGATGAATGGTACGCGCGAATCCCAGCAGAGGCTTTTGTCGATGGAGATGATGGCCCTTTTTTGAGTTGCAAGCCAAGCATGATATTGGAAATCGGCCGATTTTCAAGATGAAACTGATTTAGAACTCAGCCGTTCAATAAGAATATTTTTATAAACTCTCAGATTAACTTGAGTGAAATTTTCAATATGAACATTTTTCAAATAAAGATGCTTCAATATCGCAAATAATGAACAATCGTGCTCATTCAGAAAACAAATTGGAGGGATGATAAATGGGACAAATCGAACGTGTTGGAATTTTATCGGACAGCCATGATAATTTGCCAGCAATTCGAGCGGCGGTGCGATTGTTTAACGATCGGAAAGTCGATTTGGTGATCCATGCGGGTGATTTAGTAGCTCCATTTACCGCAAAAGAGATGAAGCAACTGAATTGTCCCTTTAAAATAATCTTGGGGAATAATGATGGGGAGATCTTAGGGCTCTATCGCGTTTACGATGGCAAGGTTTATCAGCCTCCTTATCAATTTAAAGTCAATGAGAAAAGCGTATTAGTCCTTCATGATCCGATTTTGTTATCAGCTCTAAAAGAGACGGCAAAATTTGACCTCATCATTTATGGCCACGACCACACTGCTTCGATTACCCAAATGCCAAGCGGCACCATTGTGGTGAATCCTGGAGAATGTGGTGGTTGGTTGACTGGAAAGCATACCGTAGCAATTTGGGATGTCGTTACGCATCAGGTCGAACTAATCCAACTAACATTATGATTGTTGCTATATGTTAGTGATATCTTCAATGGCCAGCAAGCTGGATATTGCCCTAGTTACTTGCAACATTCACGATCCATTTCAAAATGAAAAAATATCTTTTAATGATTACTTGATTCGTCGTGAAAAAATTATTGACAATTAATTTTAAAGTTATATATTCACCTATGGCGGAAACGCAATGATCAAAATATCAGTTGATCGATTGGAATGGTTTTTTGAGCAATTTAAAGAAAAAAAGATTCTGGTAATTGGCGATTTAATGTTGGATCGCTATGTTTGGGGGGTGGTAAATCGAATTTCGCCAGAAGCACCTGTTCCAGTCGTCGAGGTGACCAATGAGTTCATTCGTCTGGGAGGTGCGGCCAATGTCGCTAATAATCTTGCTTCCCTGGGCGCTTCTCCAATTCCCATCGGAGTGGTTGGCAATGATGTGGAAGGACAGCAGCTAATCGAACTGATGAGAACACTCAAGTTTGCAACGGATTGGATAGCGATCGATGATTCTCGCCCCACGGTCGTAAAGACACGAATCATAGCCAACGACCAACATGTGGTCCGAGCGGATCGTGAAAGCCGGATATCGATTAATTCTTCCATAATGAACAAGATTCTGCATGCAATCAATTGCAATATTCAAGATGTGGATGCCATTATTCTTGAAGATTATAACAAAGGTTTGTTGAGCAAGGAACTCATTGGCGAAATAATTGCAATAGCCAAGCAGCATCAGAAAATTATCACTGTTGATCCGAAATTCGACAATTTTTTTGAGTATAAAAATGTAACGCTATTCAAACCCAATCGAAAGGAAGCAGAGGCGGCGTTGGGTATCAAGATTGGCTCAATTGATCAGGTGGAGCAAGCGTGTCGCCTCATGATGGATCGCTTGGCCTGTGAAGTTGTCTTAATGACTCTTGGCGATCAAGGAATGTGCTTATTGACCTCGAGAGGAGAATTTAACCAAATTCCAACCAAAGCTCGAAAAGTTCATGATGTATCTGGTGCAGGCGATACCGTAATTGGGACGCTAACCCTGGTGCTGGCTTCTGGCGGTGAATTGAAAGAAGCAGTGACATTGGCGAACCATGCTGCTGGAGTGGTTTGCGGTGAGGTGGGCGTTGTGCCTATTGAACCAGAAAAGCTAAGAGAATCGCTGGCTGAGAGCACATAGAACCCAGTGAACCATCTTGTGATGATCTTTATTTTGTTCATTAGTGAAAAATTGAAAGGCATACTCAATTGCAAAGTTATCGGCACATGATTTTGGCGATCGTTCTGTCGACGGTCCCCACTTCTTGGTGCCAGAGCGAATCGTATTGGCAGCAGTTCGTCCACTATCGGATCCGCGCGAGTCTCGATTGCAACACCCACAGCATTCACGCCATTGAGGAATTGGAATATCATAACCTGTCCCCGGATACGCTTACCGAATTATTTTTTCATCTCTATCCCAATGCCTTTCAAAAAAACTCCATTATGGACCGCGAGGCCCGTGCTGCTTCGGTCAATATCATCCAAACGGATGCGAATCTAGGGTGGATCAAGGTTGATTCCATCGAGGTTCGTGATCTTAGTTCCAACCAAAAAATTTCCTTTGATGATAAGATCGATGATACTATTCTTAAGATAAATTTGAACGCAAAGCTATTGCCAGGTGAGCGATTGTTAATTCGAATGAAGTTCGTGACAAAGATCCGGCAATTCCTCCCCGCTGGGGGCAAAGGGGGTTATCGAGGCAATCATTATGAAGTTAGCCAATGGTATCCGAAAATCTGCGTCTATGATAAAAATGGATGGAATGCGACTCCGTACCACTGGTTGGGTGAATTTTATGGCGAGTTTGGGACTTTTGATGTCCAGCTTGATCTGCCCGCTTCATATATTGTCGGTGCTACGGGAGAAGTGGTGTATGGAGATCCTGGATGGCGTAAAGCCGCGATTGATTCGACTGGGAATGCGGTCTCACAAATTACCAAGATATCTTTGACCAAGGCAGTGATCAATGAAGCGGCTCCGCGACGGGTAGTGTCATTTCATGCTGAGAATGTCCACGATTTCGTATGGATCGCAAGCCCCGACTACTTATATCAGGCGGGAAAATGGAATGATGTCCCGATACATATTTTGTTTCAGAAAAGTTCTAAGCAGGTTTGGTACAATACTGCGCTAACTCGGGCACAGCAAGCCTTAACTTGGCTGAACGATACGATCGGAAAATATCCCTATCCTCAATTGACGCTTGTTGAGGGAGTTCTGTTTGGTGGCATGGAATATCCGATGGTTGCTGTGCTGGGCGATGTTGATTTAACCTTAATTTTGCATGAAATTTGTCATAATTATTTCTATGGGGCGTTGGCTAATAATGAAGCGAAAGAGGGTTGGCTGGATGAGGGACTGGTCACTTTTCTCAGTGATCGACTGGTTCGTGAAAATGCCCCTAGGTACATGGCCAAGACAACGCCTTCTATTCCTATTCGTGCCGCATTCATTCGCAACCAGTTCGGTCAAGTTTCCCTCGACGATATTAAATTGAACTCGATCTATTATTACCTTTACAGCGGGCATCAACAGCCGCTATCTACCCCCCCTTGGAAACTTGGAAATCTTTTTCTTTATAGCTATAACATCTACGCAAAACCCGCCAGGATCTTCGCAATGCTGGAGTATCTATTGGGCAGGGATGGTTTTGACCGCATGCTAAAACAGTACTATCAACAATGGAAGTTTAAACATGTTGATCGTTTTGCTTTGCAGAAAGTCTGCGAACAGATAAGTGGCCAAGACTTAAGCTGGTTCTTCCATCAATGGATCGATCAAACGAAGCGAATCGATTACGCGATTACCGAGGTGACAACAGCTAAATCGGGCGATGGGAGCTGGCGGACAGAGTTCTTGATTAAGCGACTTGGCTCAGGCAACATGCCGATCGAACTAATGGTTGTGACTGAGTTAGGGGATACGCTGCGCCAACGCTGGCAGAATGAGCAGCAAAACAGCACGATTTTCTTCAATACCCATTCAAAAATTACAGACTTCCAATTGGACCCTGGCGACGTTATTCTGGATCAAAATCGTTTGAATAATGGCCGATTCACGATCAAACATTATCTTTATCCCGATTTTCCCAGCATGTATTACCTTCCCAGAGATGCGTATTCTGCGTTTTGGTGGCCCCAGCTATGGTATAATAATATCGATGGAGCAAAAATTGGCGTGAAATTGTATGGTGGCTATCTGAATCGATATTATGTTGTCAGAAGCCGCTTGTGGTATGGCGTTCGCTCCAAACAAGTTGATTTCGAAATCGGGTATACGATGCCCTGGGAATGGATCAATGAGAATTGGTGGCGCCACGTTTATCTCATCAGAGCCGAAGGTCGGGCTCAACTGTCTCTAAGCGCCAATTATGTGAAGAGCCGTGAAATCGCTGGGCTGGAGAACCTCAATATTAAGTTCGGCTTTGCGCACCAGCATGTTTTCGACGAGCGATACACGGATCGGATTGTTCTCTGGGATGACCAAACGATTCATGTACCCGAGTGGGATATGGGATCGATCAACAAATTTTTCTTCTCATACAGCAATTCCACCAACCCAAAAAACTTTCCCCAATATCAATATTCAGTTCGCGCACAAATTTCAGATCAATTATGGGGCAGCGATTTCAATTATTATCGTTTAGCGTTTGAGCATCAGGTGGTCATGGGGAGCATCAGAAGTAATAGGAAGTTGAATGTAAGAAATTTTTTGGGCTTTGCCATATCATCACAGCATCGGGTTCCGCTTCAGGAACAGTTCGGCATTGCTGAAGCCAATGCAAGCCAACGTTTCGAACATTATTACTTGAGCTCCCCCGGTTCGAAGCCTTATTGGATGGCCTTATACCTCCCTGGGGATGGAAATCTGAGGGGTTATTTCAATAAGCTCATTGCAGGTAACCAGTCGCTTACTTCTGAGCGAATTGCAGCGGTGAATTTTGAACTGATTCAGCGGAATTTTCAACAACTGTTCCCCCACCAAATTAAAACGCTTGTTCAGGGCATTGATCTTTGTCTGTTTTTTGATGTCGGTAGGATCTGGGACGTGAGGCTGGAGCATGATTTTTTAATGGATGCCGGGATAGGTTGGCGCTTTTATCAAATGATTTTTGGAAAACAGCGGACTCTCCGCTTGGAGCTGCCCCTGTGGCTGAGTCGCCCCCGCATCGACCGCTTTCATCCACCTGAATCCCGCTGGAAATTCCGTTGGATAATCAGTTTTGAATAAGAGAATTCCAGCCTCCCATGCCCGATCCACCGATGCAATGTTTCATCGGATCTGCATTAGCAAATTTATCGGATGTTAGAAGCATTCAAGGTGGGAGGATTAAACCAAAATTGCTGTCTCCATTGTGACCACGTTCATGAAACAATCCAGCGACAGATGTATGCTGAAGCCCTGGGCAGCAAAATTTATTAGTCCATCTCTTGTAATGATTTTAGTCTCCTTTGGTAATTATGTCATGGGGTTCGACCAACAAGACAATGGTCTCATCGTCCGCTTCGGATTGGTGAGGTGTATCTCGTTTTACCAAAAATGCCTCCCCTGGCTTGATGGTCACCTGGTGATTTGTGAGATTGATTTTCAAAAGGCCTTTCAGTACAATAAACAGCTCATCCTGCCGAGAATGCCGATGCCAATGATATTTTCCTTTGATCTTTACCAACCGCACGATCGAATCGTTCACTCGGAACAGATCCAACGGGACCCAGTAATTGTCAATCATCTTTGCCATTTCGTCAAGTGAGACTTTTTCTGCGCGGTTATTCATTTGTTATTCTCCTTCTAATCCAAGTTCTTCCAAAAGGGGGAATAATATGGGATTGACATCATACCAAATTTCGTCATCCAAGCCGTATTCAGTGTAGCTCATTTGCATGAACAGTTTCTTGGTCGCCTCAAAATTTACCAGCGATTTTGATTGTCGAATTTCCAGAAGCTGCTCCAGCTCTTTTTTTGAATATGCGGTTTTGTACAAATTTCTGATGCGCACCTCCGCCATGTCCACCACTTCCTCATCGATAAAATCGATTTTTTCCATCATGGCGACGATGCAACATTGTCGGACCAATTTCACTAATTCGAAAACGATCCCACCGCTCAGAGTCACAATTTTCTCTATGGCATCGTCAAAGATCAATTTGCTGGGCATCCTTTTGGTGATGATCTCCTTGAGTTTGCTGCGATTTTTTTCATTGGGATGCCCCAATCGATCTTCGATTGCAAAGTGGGACAGGTAATAAATGCCGTTGAAATTATTAAAGAGGGTAATAAATTCTGGATCATATTTCAACATTAAAGGAAAGGTGTAAACCATGAAACACGGAAGTCGAATGAGATTGCGCAGCGATTTCGTAAAGAGGTCTTTAGCATTTTCGATGCTGATCTTATCCATGTTAGGCACCAGCACCAGCACGTCCTTTTTGGTCTGCAGATCAATATCTTCGATCGCTTCATTCAAAAGGCTTATCATATCGCCAATGCCGGGTTTGGAGCTTTGTTTGAGCACCTCCTTATAGCTTTGCTCCTGCTGGGCATCTTTTGAGATTTTGTCAATTGTGCCTGTATCGAGCAAAATTTCGGTCGCTTTGCCGCCTTTGACGGCCACGGCAACTTCTTTGCTGATCTCCCATCCATAGCCGTAATTCAAAAATTTGTCGATCTTATCGCCGATCGGCAACTTCTCTTTTTTGGCAATTGCCCCGACCTCTTTTAGAATCTTTGATATTAACCCCTCCAGGTTGAATTCAAAATTGCTAATGAAATTTTTGCCGGGCAACAAAATAGCATGGAATTCCTTTTTCAGGTCCTCTTTCAACTTGCCCAATTCTGTAGACTTGCCACAACCCGGCGGCCCAGAAAGCAACACCTTCGGAAAACCAGTATCAGTTTTTAATATGGTCTTGATTTCGGCCAGTGGACTGGGATCTCGATCTACGTAGTAGGCTTTGATATCGTCCTCTTCAATCAAAGGGTAATTGGGATCGAAAATTCGCAGTGCATCTTCAATGGTATTAGCTTTCATATTACTCTCCTGCTAAATTCAGGAAACGCTCTGCTCGAGGGGGCTGAATACGAATTTATTTCATCTACAATAATTATTCGGGACACAAGATTGGTCGTCACAAATCCAAAAATTCAATTCAAAAGAGCAATTTAGTATTTTCACCATTTGATCCATCGAAAAGAGAGGTCATCTTCTTATCGTTTGCGAGGTCGCCCTAAAAATAAAAAGATCCAGGTACTTCTCTATAGGTTTTCTAATTGGCTTAATTGTTAGGGCTCCGAACCTGCCTTTCAGAATGGCCGACTACCACGGCGCATACCGCATCGCCAGTGATATTGACAGTAGTGCGACACATATCCAGAATTCTATCTACTCCCAAAACAAGTGCTATTCCTTCAAGGGGTATCCCGATTTGTTTCAGCACCATGGTAAGCGTTATCATGCCAACCCCTGGAACCCCAGCGGCTCCGATCGATGCTAACGTTGCCATTAATACGATGGTGAGCTGCTGCCCAATCGTTAGATCTATCCCAAAAACTTGTGCAATAAACACGGCCGCAACTCCTTGATAGAGCGCAGTCCCATCCATATTGATGGTGGCGCCCAGCGGCAGCACAAAACTGGTGATTTCTTTGTTGACCCCAAGGTTTTCTTCAACGCATTCCATGGTAACTGGTAAAGTGGCAGAGCTGGAACTTGAGCTGAAAGCAATCAGTTGCGCGGGACGGATCCCGCGGAAGAATCGTGTCACGCTGGCTTTGGCTCGGGTGAGTAGCTTTAGAGCGAGGCTGTAAATCAAAGTAACATGGATTAGCAGCCCCACAATCACGACCAGAGAATATTTGAACAATGGGCCTAAAATGCCCAGCCCAAACTCACCAATGATGGAGGCAATCAATGCAAAGACACCATACGGTGCTAAAGCCATAATAATATGAACCAGCTTGATCATCGCCTCGTTGATTCCATCAAAAAAGGATATAACTGGTGCAGCCTTCGCGGGTGGGATGAGCGTTATCGCAATCCCTAATATCAGCGCAAAGAGAATAATCTGAAGCATTTCGCCGGCCGCAAACGATTCAATAGGATTCCGTGGGATAATATTGAGGAGCGTCTCCGCCATTCCTGGCTTCTTGAGTGCAACATCAATCTTCGATGCCGCCTCATTAGAGTAATTTGCCAGAAGTTGTTCCTGGGTTGCCTTAGAAATTCCCGATCCTGGCTGAAACAGGTTGGCAAGCACCAAGCCTATGATAATAGCGATGGCCGTTGTGCAAAGATAATATACGATTGTTTTACTGCCGATTCTCCCTAGCTTACGAACATCATTGAGACTGGCAGTTCCAACGAACAATGAGGCGAAAACCAGCGGGACCACTACCATGGTGATGAGGCGAATGAACGCAGTCCCTAATGGTTTGACATAATGACTGATGAAAACAGCAAAACCAAACTTATTGGCAAGGATTCCAATGATTGCCCCAAAAATGAGTCCCAACATGATCCTAGTGTAAAGTTCGAGCTTCGGCAGTTTCATTTTATCTCCTGAGGTTGAAATGGAAAAAGCAATCCTTTATCACAATTCTCTCCAGAATTATTTCGATACCCGAGCATCCATCAGATTTGATGAACGCATGCCAAATCAAACCAGATCGATCCATTCTAAGGGCCAGCGCCATTGCTTTCCATCGGCTGTTTCAATGACCACGCGGCGAGAGTGGCTTCGCACTGGCAAAACCACTGGGACAATCTGTCCATGGTAACGGCCTTTCGGATCATGTTTGATCAATACTTTATCCCCAATGGATAACGACCGATAGCGTTTAAATGGATCAATGAGTTGATAGATTAATCGCAGTGAAGAGCTTTGCTTGGCCCTGGGCTGATTGATCTTTAGCCCTTTGACGTGAAAATTTAATTGCTGAAGGCGATCTATTGCCCACTTGTTGGCTAAATTTTCTCCTTCTCGGGCATGAAAACCGAGATGATAGCGGCGAAAATGATGCAATTCATGGGCAAACAGAAAAGCAATATGGTCGCGCAATGACTCATACGTTAATTTCCAGCCATAGCGATCGAACTGGCACAGCGGATATGAAAGTTTCCGCATACCAATGTGCATTCGAATGAGCTTAAAATTAGCTGGCAAATCTTGAGGGATATCAAATCCACGGGTAAATTTCCATCTACCACGGGAACTAATAAACTGACTCGCAGAGAGCCAATTTCGGGCAAAAGCTATGCCTCCGCTCCACGAATACTTGCTGAGAAAATAGTTTGAAACGACCAAATCGCTTGTATCTGTATCATCAGATATCAAGTCGAATATGTCTGTTAGTTCAGATTGGACCAAATTCAATCTTTGCTGCCAATTGGTATCTGAGAAATAATAAATTTTCATACCGGCGTTCTGTGGCTGATTTTTTTGCCTTGAAATTTCATAAGAAAATAACAAAAAAATTGGATAATTGCAAACTAATTTATAATCGATCGCATTAATCGGCAGCAAAACTTGCAAACTGATATGGATTCGATGAATTAATAGATCAAAAATCAAACCAAGATTCATGAATTTAATGGCTGAAACCCGATGCCAATATAGCAAAATTTTCGAAAATGAATAGAGAAAATTTTCAGTACGAAAAATGGACCAGACGATCTTAAGCAGACCATCAATTAATTATTGACTTTGAAGTTTATTATGTGTAATTTTGATCAAGTCCAGAACAATGAGGATAACCATAGCAAGCGGTTTGGATCATGAGCGAGGTGGATCTCTTAAAGATAGTCATTTCTGGGGGTGGCACAGGCGGTCATATCTACCCTGGAATTGCCATAGCCAACAAGATAAAACAACTTCATCCAAAGAGCCAAATTGTTTTTGTTGGAGTCAAGAATCGAATTGAGGCCAAAATTGTCCCAAAGGAAGGGTATCCACTAAAGACGATTTATATCAAATCACTCCCGAGAAAAATGGGGCTGAAGACGATCGGCTTCCTATTCTCGCTATTCGTCGGTTTGATCCAATCGATAATTTTCCTGCTTCGCTATAAGCCGAAGGTGGTTGTCGGTACTGGGGGCTATGTGAGCTATCCAGTGGTCTACGCGGCTCATTTGCTCAAAATCCCCACTTTGATCCAGGAGCAAAACAGCTATCCTGGGATTGCCACGAAGAAGTTGGCTTCAAAGGTTGATGAAATTCATTTGGCTTTTGAAGAGGCGGCACGATATTTATCCAAGGCTCATCCTGAAAAATTTAGAATCACGGGTAATCCAATCCGTTTGCCTTCGGGTCGCATAGATCGAGCAAAGGCGTTGGAGCAATTTGGCTTGGAAAAAAACAAACGCACGTTACTGCTGTTTGGTGGCAGTCAAGGAGCAGCGCCTTTAAACGAGGCGTTGTTGAATGCATTGCCAGAGCTGTCGCCGAACATTCAAATTCTCTGGCAAACTGGGGAGCTGGATTACGAGCGGGTTCGAACTGAAAGCAAAAAATTTCAGCATCGAATGGTTATTCAGCCTTTCTTTTTCAATATGGCGGATGCCTATGCGGCAACCGATCTTGCCTTGTGTCGCGCTGGGGCAATTACTATTGCTGAACTCGTGCAAGCTGGGGTTCCTGCCATCTTTGTGCCGTTACCCCATGCGGCTGAAGGCCATCAAGAGAAAAACGCTCGGGTTCTGGTCGCTGCGAATGCAAGTGCCATGATTTTACAGCAGGATTTAACTGGTCTGCGACTCAAGGCGGCGATCGAAGAATTAATTTTCGATGACGTGAAGTTGACAGAAATGCGACGAAACCTTCAAAAATTCCATTATCCTGATGCCGCTGGTCAAATCGCTCAGCGAGTCATCGAATTGGCAGGGCAAAAGGTTTAGGATGGTGAAAAAAAATATCTGCGCGATTATTCCCGCCTTCAATGTGCAGAATACCATCGCTGAAGTGATCTTCGGAACCAGTCAGGTGATTCCGCTTCACCACATCATTGTGATAGATGATGGTTCCAATGACCAAACTGGGACGATCGCTCGTCACGCTGGCTGCATCGTTCTACGCAACGATTTCAATTGCGGCAAGGGCTTTTCATTAAAAAAAGGCTTTGCCTTTGCCATTCAAAACAACTTTCAGGCGCTGATCACTTTGGATGGGGATCTTCAGCACGACCCCGGCGAAATACCGAATTTTATTGCTGCGTTTGAAACAAATCAGGCCGATTTGATATTGGGGGACCGCTCTCATGATTTTTCCACTATGCCATTGGATCGCCAGTTAAGCAATAAAATCACTTCCTTGATCATCTCTATTTTTACAGGGCAGCGGGTCAGGGATAGTCAAACCGGTTACCGCTTAATCCGATCTGAAATCCTGAAGCATATTTCGTTGATCAGCAATCGCTACGAAACCGAATCGGAATTGTTAATAAAAGCCCTATTAAAGGGCTATCGCATCGCTCATGTGCCCATCAAAACCATCTATAACCAGCAGCCGAGTCATATCCATCGATTCATCGATACATTGAGATTTCTGAAAATATTTTTCTTTAGTATCCTCAGCCATTAGGAATCTTCCATTAAAAGAAATTGCTGAGCAAAATCGTTCACTTTGAGAGCTCTACAAAATAATCGCATATTGAACAAATGCGGCTATTCCTGCGGAAGCAGGGATTTCTTTTTTGAGACGGATCGGCTATTGGGAAAATAGCTGGATTCATTGACATGACAGTCAGATCTCAAATTATCTGGATGCTGCAGAAGTCTGCTTCATAAACAGAGGGCGTCATTCTCTCATTGCACAAAATATGCTAAGCTGAACCCAAAAAATCAATTTTTTTGTTGACTTAATAATGAAAAATTGTTATATTCTGTGCCCTAAAAAATGAAAATGAGAGGGTGTAGCTCAGCCGGTAGAGCAACGGCCTTTTAAGCCGTGGGCCCAGGGTTCGATTCCCTGCACCCTCACCAATACTTAAAAAAGCTTGACAATTTAACAATTTTTTCGCGCCCATAGCTCAATTGGCAGAGCATCTGACTCTTAATCAGGAGGTTCCAGGTTCGATTCCTGGTGGGCGCACGATAAATCAGCTCACATGAAAGTGGGCTTTTTTTGTTTTTCATCTAAAAGCTCTCATGTCAAATGGTCGAAAATTTGGTATACAACCAATGTCAGCTTTGCCCTAGAAATTGTCAGGCAAATCGATCCAATTCGAAGCTGGGATATTGCGGCGAAAGCGATCGGTTACGCATCGCTACTATTGAAGCTCATTTTGGAGAGGAACCACCTATCTCGGGGACGAATGGTTCGGGGACAGTGTTTTTCTCCGGTTGCAGTTTGAAGTGTATTTATTGCCAGAACTATCAGATTTCGCATCAACATCTCGGTCGGATCATGACAGTCTCTGAGGTAGTGGATCGGTTGAATCAGCTCATTGTTGAGTATCAAGTGCACAATATCAATTTCGTTACTCCCGATCATTTTTTTCCCCATACCGTTGAGATTGGTGCATCAATACGCCGGCTCGGATATTCAATTCCGATCGTTTATAATCTCTCTGGGTACCAATCGATCCAATCATTGAAGCTGATTGGATCCGCTGCAGACATTTATCTCCCTGATTTCAAGTATAGCGATGCAACCTTAGCAAAGGCCTTATCGAACTGTGAGGATTACCCCGAAATCGCTTTAACAGCGATACATGAAATGGTGCGTCAAAAAGGTTTCCTCGACAGTTTTCGAGATGATTCACCAAAGACCAATCCAATCGCTTCTCGCGGCGTTTTGGTCCGCCATCTCATCATTCCTGGGCAAGTAAAAAATTCCATTGATGCATTGACCATTCTATTTTTGGAATTCGGCAAGCACCTTCCAGTCAGCTTGATGTCTCAATATGTTCCGATTAAGAAATTTCCCTTTGAGTTTTTGAATCAAACCGTATCGCAACTCGAGTTCAGCCAAGTTTATGAGCATGCGCTTGAACTTGGATTTGAAAATTTATTCGTCCAATTCCCCGAACCTACAACCAAATCGCGCCCGTTTCTTCCAGATTTCAGCCAACCGACTCCTTTTCTTGGAAATGTAATTCAGCGACATCGGCTTTCAAGTGTCTATGAACCCCATTTCAATCAAAAAGAACGATCCCCCTCGTTCCGATATGTTGACGAAGACGGAAGCTTATAACCGTTTTGCGTCAGATCATAAACCGAGCCAATTTTTTATATCCTAAGCGACTGACATAAATTTCTTTTCCATCTTTCAGGTATAATTTATAACGGCTGGTCGATAATGGGACAATATCCCGAATCGCATCGATATTCACGATATATGACCGATGCACTCGGACAAATTGATCGGGATTCAGCCGCTGTTCGAGATGGTTGAGGGACTGCTGGATGAGGTAGGATTCTTTGTGGGTTCGAATTTCGGCATAATCATCCATCGCTTTAATGGCGCTGATTTCTCGGCAATGGATGATCACAATTTTGCCAGCCTGTTTGATCAAAAGTCGCTCCAGATAGGGTTGGGAACCTCGCAGGGATTGCAATAATTTTTGTAACGAGTCATCTCGCTGCTGGCTCGATACGATTTGGTGCACAGCCCGATCGACCGCCATTTGAAACCGCTCGGCATCATAAGGCTTGAGCAGATAATCGATAGCATTGACCTCAAAGGCTTTGATGGCATATTGATCGTACGCCGTGGAAAAGATCACTCTGGGCGGATCTTCCAGCATTTCCAGCAATTCGAAGCCATTGATCTCGGGCATTTGGATATCAAGAAA
The DNA here is from genome assembly GCA_034506395.1 of candidate division KSB1 bacterium. Taxonomy (NCBI): domain Bacteria; kingdom Pseudomonadati; species Candidatus Zhuqueibacterota bacterium. Next base: position 33,806 of record JAPDPQ010000044.1, read on the forward strand.
CATCAAATCAGGCTGGTGCTGGTCGATAGCATCCAGCGCTTCGTGGGCATCCCGACATTCAGCCACAATTTGGATTCGGGGATGATCATCCAGATATTCTTTAATGATATCTCGCCCTAATTTTTCGTCGTCAATAATTATTGCTTTGATCGTTTGCATTGCTTCAATCCAATAGCTTGATCTCTGAACTGATTCCATCGCTCCGAGCAATGGCATCAGTTTTGTAATGGCAGTTTGAATTCCACTTTAAATTTGTTTGCCTCTGATTGATCGATCTGCCATGCGTAATTTGCGCCGTACATCCGATCCAATCGCTGGCGAATATTCGTGAGAGAAATGCCATTGCTTGCTGAAGTGGCGGGTTTCGACGACCTGTCACCACCAGTTTCATTGATAACGGTACCAACGATCTGGTCATCGATGCGCCTGATCGATAACGAAATCGTCCCGCCAGTTCGGGTGCTGGCGATGCCGTGTTTTACAGCATTTTCGAGCAACGGTTGCAGCAGCATGGCTGGAAACGGCTTGGTCAGCAAATCGGGATCGATGTCCTCCTTGAAAATCATCTTGTCTCCAAATCGCATTTGCTCGATGGCCAAATAGGTATGCACCAATTCCAACTCTTCTTTGAACGGGATCATTAATTTATCATGGGTCTCAAGGGACATCCGCAGCAAATCGGATAGATGGGCAATCATCTTTCTTGCCGATAAAGGATCTTTGGTGACCAAAGCATTGATGGAATTCAGCGCATTGAACAGAAAATGGGGATTCATCTGCAATTTGAGCGCCTTGAGTTCGGCGTCTCGGGTGAGAATTTTGAGTTCAGCTTCTTCGATCTCTTTCTGTTTCAAATTGCGATGATAGATGATGGTGTAAAAAATTCCTGCCACGAAGAAGTACTGTATCATGCCAAATAAAAATTGCCAGCCAATGATCCCCCTGACATCGACCTGCTCAAAAATTCGCTCGCCCTCGGCCAGATACCAGGAACCATAGCTCAAAAAAAGCCATAGCGCTGAACAAAGAATGGCGAAAAGAAAATGAATTGAGAAGAAGAGAACTTTGCTTGTCCGATCGAAAGAGATTTTTTTACAAATAAACCAGATCACCAGGCTGACCAGGCCAAACAGGTAGTTGTAGTTGGCTGAAGCAATGAGCGCCGCCCAAAAGGGAATCGCTTCGATTTGTAGATACATCACCAGCGCATAAAACAACACCCAGAGGGTGCATAGCAGGATGACCCAGCAGATTGTTTTTGATTTTGTTGCTGTTTTCATTTTTTACTCATTGTGACCAAGCATGCATTCCTAAACTTAATAAGTTCAGGAATGATTGGAAATCGGATAACAAAACCGTACAAATTTAGCCAACTGAATAAACGTGTCATTTCGAGCGTAGCGAGAAATCTCTCTTGTAAACATCTTCTATGATTCGGCGGTCTTTTGCTAGTAAAGATTCCTCCCTTCGGTCGGAATGACAGGCTCTGGTTCAAACGGCTAAATTCTTACTCAAAACCTATGTTACCTGTGGTTTTTTAAGATTAACTTGACCAAGCATTCCTAAACTTGAAAAGTTTAGGAATGCTTTCACATTAAATTTAACCCGATCAAACCAAAAATTCAAGCTCTTTATTTTATAGCCATCATTTTCTTCTGCAGATCTGGCAACAAAACATAGTTCACCCAAGCATACTCAGGATTGATTTCCAGCGCCTTCTCAAAGTTAGCTTTTGCTGATTCAAATTCGCCATCTTTCACTTGCACCACACCCAGCCAGGCATACGCTTCCTCATGCCCCCAATTGGGCAGCAGGGGATCAGCGACTTTGAAGCTATCGAAACAAGCAATGGCTTGCTCAAAATGCTTTTTCGCTTTTTCCTTGCTGCCGCCAAACATCTTCGGTGTGTAATAGGCCGACCAGGCTTGAATCAGGTAATTTCGAGGATTGTGAGGTTCAAGCGCCATCGCCTTGTCCATTTCTTTGCCCGCCTTTGGCCCCAGGGTCATGGCTGAAAAAGGACTGACGGCGATTTTATTTCCGTACATCGAGCTCAAGAGACTATGCGCTTCTGCAAAATCGGGTTTGGCTTCGATGCATTGTAGCAACTGGTCGATCCCATCATCAATGAACGGTTTGGCTTGATTCTGGTTCTGTTTTGAAAAATGGAAGGACGTCAATCGATAATCTGCCAGGCCGATATAATAGCGCACCAACCAAGCTTTTGACGAAGGCTCGCTTAAAAGTCGCTCGAAATAAGCACGGGCTTGCAGGAGATCGGCTTCCTCCCAGGTATTTTCAGCTTGCTTGAGTTGCTGCTTGCCCTGAATGATCAAAGAGTCGATGGTGATGTCAGTTTGAGCAATTGAAATAAAAGGGGCGATAAATAGAAACAATGTTATTAAGAATGTCTTTTTCATTTGAACCTCCGATTGTTATTATTTTGAGCTGATTTTCTTAAACCTTAACATCCCCCTAAATCCCCGCGCCAACTGGCGGGGGGACTTTTTTAATCCCCCCCTTTGAAGGGGGGCCAGGGGGGATGTTATATTTAGCGTTTGGAATTTTCCCATTTACATATTAAATGAAACCCCAAAATAAACCGACCTGCCAAACGAGCTCTCCACCGCATCCCGCCGCTGATAATCAGGCGAATAGCGATAATCATAGATGTTGATTCTTCCCTCCAGATTGGAGATGCCTAAATAAAAGATCGTCAGATTCCTTTCGAAAAAGCGATGCAAATGGGAGAGGGTAAAATCTATTCGCATATAATCTGGGACTCTCGCCTGATGATATTTATCGGGCGCAGGGGTATATGGTTTGCCTGTAGCATAACGAAAGCTGATTCCCGCTGAAAAATTTTTGGGCAGTGTGGCATTTAGCACCAGCGTCAAGTTGTGGGTGATATCGAAATAAGGCGGGGCCAACGTTGGCGCATCCAGCCATTTGCGACGGGCTTTGAGCCAGCTATACGACATCCAGCCTGAAATTGGCCCATAAGAATTTTTGGCAAATACATCGATGCCAGTGGCATAGCCATGCCCTTGATTGACGTAATTCAATTGCTCATCCTCCAGCAGCAGCCTGGAGTAATTTTTATAATAGCCTTCCAGTCGGAAAATTTTATTTTCCTGCTGAAACGCATAGCCGATGATGTAATGTACCGCTTTCATCGATGACAATTGAGGATTTCCCACGTAAGGATCATAATAACTCGGCTCAGGAAACTGGTGATAGATACCCCAACTGGCCGTGAGATTCGACTGGGGCGTTAACGAATAGATCAGCGCCAGTCGTGGATCAAAAATATATTTTTTCGAAATGGACTCATACTCGCCCCTTAGTCCTGGGGTCATTTTTATCCCCAATGGACCAAATAGCTCCAACTCGATAAATTGAGCGGCTCGGTAGGAATTGTAATCGGTATTCACCTGATCGGTTGGCGCAGTAGGGCTTAAATCCAA
>JAPDPQ010000045.1 GCA_034506395.1 candidate division KSB1 bacterium
CGAAAAGATAATTTCGATGGCATGAACATATCAAAAATGATAATTAAATGCAATAAAAAATTCAATGCAAGAAATTATTGGGTCTCAAAACCGTCCGCCCTTTGGCTTGGCGGTCCGCCTTTTCGGCTATCGGCGTCAACTTAAGAGATGAATGTCATTCTTGCTGAACGATCCGCCAACTAGTTATTAGCGCCCACATAAGATATTTAGTTCCAAGAGACCGCTGAAGCGGTCAGCAAGTATAGTTCATTTGTCATACTCGCCCGAATGAATTCGGGCGTTTATGACAAACTTCTTTCACCATGAATAATGGTTTGTTTCAGTAGCCATAAAAGTCTTTTGGCAAGAATTTGATTTTTCTGACACCCAATTGCCAAATTACCCAATTACCCAATTACCTAATCACCTAATTACCCAACAATATGCTCCAACTCACGCAAAACCTCAAAACCGGCGAGATGAAACTCCTGGAAGTCCCAGCGCCGACGCTCACAAATAAAAACATATTGGTCAAAGTCCATTACTCACTCATCAGTGCGGGCACAGAAAGCAGCAAGGTAACCACAGCTCGTAAGGGTTATCTCGGCAAAGCCAAAGAAAAGCCAGAGCAGGTGAAGCAGGTGCTAGATACGCTCAAAAAAGAAGGTATCGCCAATACCTATCGCAAAGTGATGAACAAGTTAGATGCCTGGTCTCCATTAGGATACAGTTGTGCTGGCGAGGTGATCGAAATTGGCAGCGAGGTGACCGAATTTGTTATTGGGGATTACGTCGCCTGTGCGGGACAGGACATCGCCAATCATGCAGAGCTGGTGTCGGTGCCGGTAAATTTATGTGCCCGGGTGCCCGAAAATGTCCCCTTATCGGCAGCGGCCTATACGACCTTGGGCGCCATTGCACTGCAGGGAATTCGGCAGGCAGATCTGCGGCTGGGGGAGTCCTGCGCGGTCATTGGGCTGGGATTATTAGGACAATTAACGGTGCAAATGCTAAAAGCCAGCGGGGTAATGGTGTTCGGCATTGATATCGATCCCTGGGCTGTGGAACGGGCGAAATTGAGTGGGGCGGATGCAGCGTTCCAACGGAGTGATGGAGTATTGGAGTCCTGGATTGTTGAAAAGACTTCTGGACAGGGCGTAGATGCTGTCATTATCACGGCTGGCACGAATAGTCTCGATCCGATTGAATTGGCCGGGCGATTAGCGCGGAAAAAGGGGAAGGTCATTATCGTGGGCGCAGTGCCGACTGGATTTTCACGGGAGAATTATTTCAAGAAAGAATTAGACCTGCGGATGTCCTGTTCTTATGGTCCTGGCCGATATGATCCTGAATACGAGCAAAAGGGGATCGACTACCCATACGCTTATGTCCGTTGGACCGAGCAGCGGAATATGCAGGCGTTTCTTCAGTTGCTGGCGCAGGGAAAAGTTAATGTGGAGCATCTCACCACGCATCAATTCGATTTCGATGAGGCGTTGCGAGCGTACGATTTGATCCTTAAAAAGACCGAGCCGTTTTTGGGGATCGTGTTGAAATATCATCCAGAGCGAGAGGTTCAGAGACGGGTCATTTTATCGCAAAATCGTCGCCGCCCAGCGGAGGTGAAAATTGGGTTCATCGGCGCGGGCTCGTTCGCCCAGACGCATTTGTTGCCCAATGTCAAGAGTTACGATCATGCAGCACTTATCGGTGTGGCGACGGCAGCAGGCAACGAGAGCCGAACCGTGGCCGATCGCTATGGCTTCGCTTTTGCCAGCGGGGATGCTTCGGATATCTATCAGAACGATGAGATCAATACGGTCTTTATCGCAACCCGGCACGATTCCCATGCGGAGTATGTGATCAAAGCGCTGGAGCATCGGAAGAACGTGTTTGTGGAGAAGCCGCTGGCTTTGACGGTTGATCAGTTGAATGCAGTGGCAGTGGCTAGTGGGCAGTTTTCAGTGATCAGTGAACAGTTATCAGTTGGCAGTCGGCAGTCTTCAGTAGACAGTCTTCAGTCGCCAGTTGGCAGTCGGCAAGTCGTGAACGACCAATATTTGGCATCCAACTCCAAGTTACCCAATTACCCAATTACCCAATTACCCAATTCCGAAATCCGAAATCTAAAATCAGCAATCGTCATGGTTGGCTTCAACCGCCGCTTTGCACCGCTGATTCAGAAGCTCAAAGAACATATCAAAACCGGGCCAGTGGCGATCAACTATCGGATCAATGCGGGCTTTATCCCGAGAGATCATTGGACCCAGGATCCAGATCTGGGCGGAGGAAGAATCATCGGTGAGGTGTGTCATTTCGTCGATCTGACTATGTATCTGGCCAATAGCAAACCAGTTGCAGTCGCAGCATTTGCCATGGATTCAATGTTGAACACTCAGGATACGGTGGTGATCGATTTGAAGTTCGAGAACGGCTCGATTGCCACAATCTCCTATTTTGCCAATGGCAGCAAGGAATTGCCCAAGGAATATCTGGAGGTTTATGGCAATGGGGTGACTGCGATTTTGGACGACTTTAAAGAATTAACGATTTACGGCAAGAAAAAAAAGCGTTATAAACAGTCCAATCAGGACAAGGGCCATCGGCATGAGGTCCGGGCGTTTCTGGATGCAGTGAAGAATGGCCTGCCGGCACCGATTCCGTTTGAGGAAATTTATCTATCGAGCTTCCTTCCATTTAAAATCATTGATTCGATTCGTACAGGAAGAACCATTTCACTAACTGACCAGCCGCTCGAAACGACCGGTCAGTTGAGGCAAAATCACTGACCAGTGAGTTGGAGCAGAGTGGTCGGTCAGTTGTGGCCTTTGAAAGGAATATAGCCCAATTATCCAGTTACCCAGATACCCAATTACCCAATTACCCGTAATCCCCAGCTCATGATTGATAAAAAACTATTAGAGGACATCATCCAGAAGCATTATGCTTATTTAAAAGGAGTGAATTTTCAGGGCTGGGATGTACTGGATGGATTGAATAGCCGATTGTTTCAAGAACTTCCATTTCACAAAAATAAATATGTTCGTTTGGCGTGGATTCAGTTCTTTCGGAAATCGCCGATCAATTTGCGATCCATTTGCCAGGTGCCAAAAGGGGATAATCCCAAGGCGTTGGCGTTGTTCATCAGCAGTTTGCTGCGGCTGGGGGACTTTTATCGAGATACAGCTTTTTTCACTCAGGCGCTGGCGCTTTATGATCGGCTGATGGCGTTGCGGTCCAATGGCTATGCTGGCCTCTGTTGGGGCTACAATTTCGATTGGCAAGCCCTGGCGTTCCATGTTCCGAAGTTCAAGCCAAACATGATCTGTTCGGTTTTTGCGGGACAGGCATTGCTGGATCTATTCGAACGGATCAGAAATGATCATTTTTTAGCCGAAGCGAAGCAAGTAGCGGAATTCATTCACAAGAATCTTCTGCTCATCAATGAAAATGATCGCCTTTGCTTCGGCTACATTCCCGGGGAGTCAGCGGTGATTCATAACGTGAATTTAATGGGAGCTGCGTTTCTCGCCCGCCTGTATCACGTTACCAATGAAAATGATTATCAATTCCAAGCAGAACGATCGGTTCGGTTCTCGGCGGCAGGTCAACGGGACGATGGCGCTTGGCCGTACGGCCAACGGGGACATCATCAATGGGTGGATAACTTCCATACAGGCTACAATTTGATGGCCATACATGATTATCAAACATATTGTCAAGATGACCAATTCGAGCCAGTGCTGCGGAAAGGGCTTGATTTTCATCTAAAACGACATTTCACAGCTCAGCTATTGCCCAAATATTCCGATGTGCGATTGTACCCGTTAGATGTCCATTGTTTCGCCCAGGCGATCATCACATTTTTGGCATTGCGCAGCTATATTCCAGATTATCGCGTTCGGGTACAGCAGATGATCGCCAATGCCTTGGATATTTTGTGGGACAAAAAGCTACACTATTTTTATTATAAAAAGTCTCGCTTTTTTAAGAGCAAAATTCCATACATCCGCTGGTCTCAGGCATGGATGTTCTATGCGTTCACGTATTTTTTAGCGGGGTGGGATGAATAGAAAGATCAATGTGCTTGGTTATCCTGTGGATAATTTAACGAGTGATGAAATCATCGAGCAGATCACTGAGGCGATAAATCGGAGGGCAAAGACTCATGTTCTGGCCATCAACGCCAATAAATTTTATCAGAGCCGAACAGATCCGTTATTAGCTCGCATCATGCGGGAAGCTGAGATCGTCATTCCCGAATATGCTTTCGTTTGGGCGGCGAAAAAGCTCAATCAGCCTCTTGCTGAGCATATTGGGGGGATTATGTTGATGCGAAAGTTGCTGGAAGTTGCCCAAAGAAACGACTTTTCCTTTTTCTTTCTCGGGGCAAAGCCTGAGGTGATCAACCAAATGGTGATCAAGGTGAAGCGGCAATATGGTGATCAGATCGTGGCTGGCTGGCATCATGGCTATTTCGCTGATGATACGGAAGTGATCGAGCAAATCAATCGCAGTGGCGCCAATATCCTGTTTGTCGCAATGGGGGTGCCTCGTCAAGAATATTTTATTCATAACAATCGATCCAAAATCCAGGTGCCGGTGATGCTGGGAGTCGGCGGCAGCTTCGATGTGTTTGCCGGGATTCGCAAAGAGACCCCCTCCTATTTGCGCCATGGTTTCGAGTGGATCTATCGGCTGATTCAAGATCCTAAAAACCTGTGGAAGCGGTATTTGACTACGAATCCATACTTCGTTTTGCAAGTTCTCAAACATAAATTCATTGGAAATGGTCATCGAAAGATACTTGACCTGCCAGTGTTTGAACAGAAAGCATAGATGATTTAAATGCATGTGCCACCTATCCCACATTCTGATACCGTTTCACCAAAGATCCTGGTTCTGAGCAATTCAAATAGTGATCCTTTTTCATTCGCCTTGTCATGAAACGAAACCTGCTGTTGATCTGCATCGTTGCTCAATTGGTCAGTCCTATCGCCGAAGCTCAGATTCATAAGACGATTCCAACTTATCACTGGGCCTATCCATATTTAAGTGAATTACGGTTGCGAGGCTATTTGCCCTCGCTTTCGACCATTCGCCAGCCATACACTGAGACCGAGGTAGCGAATGCGATTTTGATTTTAAACCAGCAGGCTGACAATGTCGGAATGGCTGCATCGCCGAATGACCGCTGGATGCTCGATTTACTATCGAGAGAATTCCTCAGGCGAGATCATTGGACCGATGAGCGACTATTGAGGATCGATTCTGGGTTGTGGTTGGATGAATCAGTGTTGAAGGATTCCAGGGGGGTGCGATTTTACACCCAATTGCGGAGCCAGATTGGAGTTCATTGGAAGAACCGATTGGCATTTTACAATGGTATTCGATTGGATCAATCATTGCTGGACGATCCCCTCTATCCTGGCAAACGCTGGCGCGGCTTTGCTGGCTATACCGAGCAAGCATACGTTCGATTTTCGTTCGATGATTTCCGGAAGACCAACATCGACTTTAGCTTGACGCTGGGACGAGATTTTCTCAATTGGGGGGCTGGCAAGACTGGCCGGTTGCTCTTTTCCGATCATGCCCAACCATTGGATCAATTGAAAATCGATCTTGCCTACAAGGGCATCCAGTTTTATGTTCTGGCCGCCCAGTTAGAGAAGTGGCAGTTGTCGGATTCACTGGCGAAAATGTATGGAACTCGAAGGGCCAATCGATACATTTCGGCCCATGGGATAACTATTGCCATTAAAAATAGGTTCTTCATTGGACTGACCGAGGCCTTGCTCTATGGGGGACCAGATGCCCCTTGGGAGCTCAAATATCATAATCCCATGCTTTACTATCACGGCGAACTATTGAATGGCGGCGGAACTGATGGCAATGGGTTCCTTTATTTGGATTTCGATTTTTACCCATGGCCCAATTGGGAACTTTATGGGGAGATCCTCGTGGATGATTATCAATTGGAGAAAAAAATTCCAATCGATCTGGAGCCAAATGAATTCGGATTCATCTTGGGAGGGCAGCTTGCCCGCTTGCTGGGCATCTCGGGAAGTCGAATCGGAGTCGAATATGTGCGCATTGCCAATCGGACCTATAATTCTTGGCAAGAGTGGGAAAAGTTCGTCCATTTCAATCGGCCCATTGGCTATTGTCTCGGCAACAATTTCGATCGCTGGCAGGTTCGTGCAAGCCAGTGGCTCTGGCGCGGGTGTCAAATCGATGTGGCATGGGATCGCATACGCCAAGGCATAGGTTCACCTTTGGCCCGTTGGGATACGCCGTGGCTGAAATATACGGTAGCAGAGGGATATCATGAGCCCTTCCCATACGGCGTCGTCGAGACCGCCTCGAATCTGACTCTCATTTTCCGCTATCATCCGAGGGCTTTTCTTTTCTTAGAAAGCCAAGCGCGTTATGCCAATGTCAAAAATGTCGATCATCTTTTGGGTAAAAATCGACGTGGGTGGGACTTTATGGTCAATTTGCACCTCAATTTCGGAAAGGACTGGCGGTATTGAGGAGCGGACAAGCCTATTTGAGAGCTATTCTGGATTTTCCATTGCAATTTTCTTGCGCTGCTTGGGTCGAGCTAATGGCTAATTGTGCATATAAAAAATGGTCAATTTGGCTGCAAGGGGGCAAGTGTCGCTTGACGTAGAAAATGAATTGACTTTTTCATCTTGAGAATTGGTATTAGAAATTATCCATTTTCTGAACCGTGAAGATGAGCAAGACGAAAATAGGCTTCATCAAAGGATAGAATCAGAAGGAAACAACGGAATTTTGATTTTGAGAGAGTGACAAAGATGAATTGTTTAGTAACTGGTGGAGCAGGTTTTATCGGATCTCACACAGTGGATGCTTTATTGGCCCGGGGATATTTCGTTCGAATATTGGACAATTTATCGAAGCCAGTTCATGCGAAGGGGATGCCCGATTACGTCCCCAAAGAAGCTGAGTTTCAATTGGGAGATGTGCGCAACAAAGAAGATTGGCTGAAGGCGTTGAAGGGAATTGAGGTGGTTTATCATTTTGCAGCGTATCAGGATTATCTTCCCGACTTCAGCACGTTTGTCCATGTCAATAGCGTCAGCACCGCGCTGCTGTACGAGTTGATTGTGGCGCACAAGCTTCCGATCAAAAAAGTGATTGTGGCGTCTTCACAGGCGGTTTACGGCGAAGGCAAATATCGCTGCCCAAGGTGCAATCGCATCAAATTTCCCGATATTCGACCGCAGCACAAATTAGAGCAAGGCGATTGGAACCACCGCTGCATCGACTGCGGGACGACGCTCCAGGCCATGTGGACCAATGAGAAACGAGTAAACCCCCAGAATCAGTACGCTCTATCAAAGTACCTGCAAGAACAACTTAGCATTAATATTGGCAAGCGCTATCAGATTCCAACTGTATGTTTGCGGTACTCTATCGTCCAAGGTCCTCGGCAGTCGGTCTACAATGCCTATTCGGGGGCCTGTCGAATTTTTTGCCTTAGCCTATTTCTGGATCGTCAGCCTCCCGTGTATGAAGATGGCCAGCAAGTGCGCGATTTTGTCAATATTTTCGACGTTGTTCAAGCTAACCTCAAAGTTCTGGATTCTCCAGAAGCGGATTATCAGGTTTTTAACGTAGGAGGCGGGAAATGCTATACAGTTTTGGAATTTGCCCAATTGGTGGCCAAGATTTTTAACAAAAATATAACGCCGTGCATTACCGGTCAATACCGATTTGGTGATACGCGTCATATTTTTTCCGACATTTCCCGGTTAAAATCGATCGGTTGGCGTCCCACCCATACCGTGGAGGAAAGCGTACGATCGTATCTTGAATGGCTGAAACAATTGCCAGAGATCGACGATGTACTGGATCGGGCTTTATCAACTATGAAAGCGCTCAATGTGGTACGATCTGCTAAAACGACCTATTCCAAGAATGCGCGCGTCGCTGCGTTAGCTTAACTTTGTCGAGTGTCAGTTATCATCAATTGAATTATCAAAACATGCAAATTTGTTAGGCTTGACCAAGCGAGCATCTCATTTTTCGGTCGATTTAAAGATTGATTTTGAAATAGATTCCTATCCGCCAGCCAATTGTTGGCTTAAACCCAAGCGAATGACTGCTTACAAAATATCATTCTGAGGATCCGCTAATTGGCGGCTAGAAAATTTCTTTCGATAGCCGCATATCTTCTCGATTAATCAAGAGATTCTTCACTCTCTGTGGTCGCTCAGAATGAGATCTTGCTCTTGGGTTGACTCTCATGATCAGCTATCTGACAAAGATAACGTCCGTTTTGCTGATTCGGATTAATGAAACAGATCTAATTTGGTTCGTTAGCTGAATGAAAGCATTTTTATTGGCCGCTGGGATCGGGTCGCGATTGCGCCCAATCACCGAAAAAATACCCAAATGCTTGGTACCGATCGATGGAAAACCGCTGCTCTATCACTGGCTAAAATTGTTCGAGCAACATCATATCGACGAAGTCTTGATCAATGTTCATCATTTGCCCGATTTGATCTTCGAGTTTTTCGAGATGTATTCGTTCCAGGTGAAGGTTCACACGGTTTTCGAACAGGAACTATTGGGCAGTGCTGGGACGGTCCGAAATAATTTCGATTTCGTCTGTCAGGAACAAAATTTCTTGATCTGTTACGCCGATAATTTGACCAATTTAAATTTGACGCGCATGATCAAGTTTCACCAGCGGCAGCGCCCTATCGCGACGATCGGCTTGTTTCAGACGGAGAATCCTACGCAATGCGGGATTGCAGAGTTAGCTGAGGATTGTACAATCATCGAGTTCATCGAGAAGCCCAGCCATCCGAAGAGCAATTTGGCCGGGGCGGGTATTTATGTGGTGAATCACCAAATCTGGCATTATCTCCCAGACCGTTATCCGTCCGATTTCGGTTTCGATGTCTTGCCCCAGTTGGTTGGCAAGATGAAAGGTTATCTCATCAAAGAATATTTTATTGATGTCGGTACCGTGGAAAACTATGAGCGAGCGCGCAAGGAATTCCCGTTGATTAAGCGTTCAGCCGACATATTGGCTAAAAGCTGAGTGAGTGAGCATTGTCTCGCGGTGATGGGCAGCTTGAAATAGAGCATAGCGAGCTGTTTTTGATTGAGTGAATTGCCGCAGAAAAAATTGCTGAAAAATTCGAACAACTTCTTCAACATCATCTACATGATGAAGCGGCTTGCAATCTTAAGCGTGAAGAACAATCGCAGCTCGCTCCTGGAGCGGAACTTGTCCAGCCATGATACCACGAACTTGGGTCAAATGGAGGATCGCACGAGATGATTATTTCCCAAACACCATTACGGATCAGCTTGGCTGGAGGGGGAACGGACCTGGCATCGTTTTATCGCCAAGAAGAGGGTTGGGTGATCAGCTCTGCCATTGATAAATATGTGTTCGTGATCGTGAAGGAACGATTTGATGATAAGATTTACATAAATTATTCGAGGAAAGAGATTGTTGATTCGGTGGATCAGATCGAACATGATCTGGTTCGCGAGGCCATGCGCAAAACGCGGGTGGATCATGGCGTAGAGATCACCACTTTGGCGGATATTCCATCTACTGGCTCTGGCCTAGGGTCATCCAGCAGCGTGACAGTCGGGTTATTGAATGCGTTGTATGCGTATCAGGGTGAATTGGTGACCGCTGAGCGGCTGGCGCGGGAAGCGTGCGAGATTGAAATTGATATTTTGGGCAAGCCGATCGGCAAGCAGGATCAATACATTGCGGCGTATGGCGGTATTCGCTTTTTCCGCTTCATGCCAAACGAGGAGGTGATTGTTGAAAAGGTTGATCTTGAAAATAGCATGAGAAGGAGATTTGGAGCCAATTTGTTGCTGTTTTTTACTGGAAAAACCAGAAGTGCCGATGCCATTTTGAGTGAGCAAAGGGCCAATACCAATAGCAAAATGGAGCTGTTGCGAGGCATCAAGCAACAGGCGGCCCAAATTCGAGCTGCTATCGAGACGCGGCAGTTCGATGAGGTCGGCAAAATATTGGCTCAGAGCTGGCAATTGAAAAAAGGCCTTGCCAGCCAGATTTCGAATGGGGACATCGACAAAATGTATGCAGAAGCGATCAATGCTGGCGCACTCGGGGGAAAAATTTCTGGCGCCGGTGGCGGAGGGTTCTTGTTATTGTACTGTCCACGGGAAAAGCAGAATCAGGTCCGGGAAGCACTGAAAGACTACCGCGAATTTCCGTTTTTCCTGGAAAAATACGGTTCAAAGATTATCTTTAATATGGGGAGATACGAATGGAAATGATCACAGAGTACTTCAACCGGGTGTATGCAGCGTGTAATTCCCTTCGGCTCGAAGAAAACCAAAAACTCATTCAAATTTTGGAATATGCCTATTACCACAACAAGCATGTTTTCTTTTTTGGCAATGGCGGTAGCGGCGCAACCGCTTCCCATTTTTGCGAAGACTTAGGCAAAGGCACTTTGAATGGGAAAAAAGATATCAAACGATTTCGTACCATCAGTCTGACCGATAATACCCCTTACATTTTGGCACTGGCCAACGATGAGGGATATGAATCGATTTTCGTGGAACAATTGAGAAATTTGGCAGACCCTGGAGATGTCGCAATTGGAATCAGTGGCTCGGGCAATAGCCCCAATGTGCTGCGCGCCATCGACTATGCCAACAAACACAATATGATCACGGTCGGAATGACCGGGTTTAACGGCGGCCGATTGAAAAAGATCGCCCAATATTGTCTTCACATCCCAATTGATGATATGGGAATTACCGAATGCGTCCATTCGATCATTGCCCATTACATCACCGATTATTTCCGAGAAAAAATCAACCAACAACATCACGAGATCGATCGCATGGCGACAGTATTCGAAGTAGAAGTTGAACAACATCGGATGCTCGAAAATATCAAGCTATAGATCAATCCCTTGAGATGCAGAGATCCTTTTTGTTCGATGAGCAAAAAGAGCCAGGTTCAACTGCAGAGCGAGACCAACATTCCGTTCTATTAATGTGGGAATTTCATCCGACGTTGGATCCCCTTGCATGGTCGTTGAGATAGTCATGCGGGGGAAAAAAATGATTGTATAAATCTTGGTTGCGTGTTTCAAGTGCAGCTCTGACCAAAAAATCCAGTCCATGATTGCATGGCTGGATTTTTTATTTTGGATGGCTTTAATGGATTTTTAAAAGATTCGTCGATCTTGGAAATGCCAAATCTGCTGAGCGAAATTCATCCTAACATCAAAACCAATAAATGAATCCGAGGCTGATTTTCGGACCGCTGTAGTTATCTGTGAAGGCTACGGTATGCTTAAATTTCACGTAGTGATATCGGAATTCTGCCACTAGATTTATTTTGCGCGAGAACTGGAAGTCGAACCCAGTACCAATATTGGCGCCGATGCCTAATTCATCGCTTTGGCCCAGGGCCGATAACCGCGGTTTGGAGCGGACCGTTTTACCAGCAAACCATCCCATGCCATAGCTGAGATAGGGGATTAACATCACATCCGAAAGGATAGAATATTTGAGATCGATTAGAAGCGAACCGATCTCAATGCTTAGGGGGGTCGGCTGTGTGCTGCTATTGCAATAGTGCCAATAGCCAATGCTGGTCCGAAATGTCATCCCCCAACGCCACGGCATAAGCACCATTAGCCCAATATATGGGTGATTCTTTGTTTTGATTGAGGGCGTCAGGTCAACCGCATCGCTCAAATCGTTGGGACGCCAGTGGCCGATCTCAACCCCCAGGCCAATCTTCTCTGAATGGCTTTGTTGAGGCGATACCCATCCTGGCCAAAGCAAACTGCTGACTATCCATGTGAGTAATAATCGCGTCCTCAAACCCCTTCCTCCTCTGAATTCGCTATCTTGAAATGGAATGAAAACCAAAAATCTTCGCGTGATAATGATGATCAGGATTTATTTTTGCCCTAATAATTTGGTAAATGATTCCATCTGAAAGCCAATTGAGCCTGATGTAAAAGATTGCTGGGACGGAGGTCCCAAACCGATCAATTTGATTCTAAATTGGAATCAGATGCACTTGGCGGTTGAAAGCCGACCGTTTTGCTTTTCGAGTCGCCCAAAATTTTTATTTCACCGAATTGCGATTCGTATTTTTTGATATTGTCCTCCAGCGCGCGCGACAGGGACTTGGCGTGCTGGGGAGTCATGATGATCCGGGCATAGACACGGGTTTTAGGGACCCCAGGAAGCATCCTTGTGAAATCGATGATGAATTCGGCTGGAGAATGCGTGATGATTGCCAAATTCGAATAGATTCCCTCTGCCTCCTTTTCTCCTAATTCAATATTGATCTGCTGTTGGATCGGTGGTTGATTCATGCGTTAATTCTCCTCCATTTGTAGGTGAATTAGACTTTCTCAAAATGAGTAGACATTGAACAAATGCCTGTCGCTCTTTCAGATGCAGGAGTCTTTGGTTCACCGTTGTTCGACAAGCTAACAGATATCCGTGCGCCCGCTATTTGGCGGTGTGTGAGCAAAAATTCTATTGAGAAGAATCTAATGGATTTTGGTTTCAGGGAGCATTATTGTTATCTCCGCGATCAGACGCACAGGGTTTAAAATGGCCATGCCTGAATAATGGCAGCCTGAACCGTTGCGATTGGCAAATTATAATAAATATTTTTGCAAGAGTCAATCAAAAACAGGACCCTTGAAACGAAAAGTTACATTTTTTCCCAGGTGCCTGGCTGTTGTTCTGATTTGTTCTCGCTATAAAACGCCAAAAAGGAGCAAGAAAATTGTGCCTTTGAACGCTAGCAGTTCTTCATCTGATGATTTTGACTATCGCGTTTCGAGGATATTCATGAATTCCTATGTATCACTGTTCATTCCACTCGGTTTTTTTCAGATGAGACAAATTTCAATATTGACATTCTGGCAAAATTATGTTACATTTATTTTTGAAAAGCTAATTTAAGGTCGCTTTTTAGCTGCTGAAACATAATTAGCCTAATCGGGTCAATTAGAAAAAATTGAAAGGAACCGACTCTTGCAACGCAAGAAACTTTTTTTGATCGATGGATCAGCATTGGCATATCGCTCCTATTTCGCCTTTGTAAAGAACCCGCTGATCAATTCTCGGGGGGAGAACACGAGTGCCATTTTTGGTTTTCTGAACTCACTGCTGAAAATCATGGATGAGCATCAACCAGAATATTTGGCTGCGGTGTTCGATACACCAGAGCCCACGTTTCGGCACAAAATTTACCCCGAATATAAAGCAACCCGGCAAAAAATGCCGGATGAGATGAGCGAGCAGTTGCCACGCATCCGCCAGGTATTGGAAGCGCTTCGCGTGCCGATCATTGAAGTCCCAGGATTAGAAGCGGATGATGTGATGGGGAGCTTAGCCACCAAAGCAGCGCAACTGGGCTTTGAAACTTACTTGGTGACAGCAGATAAGGATTTTTATCAATTGGTCTCCCCGAATATTAAGGTGTATGATCCTGGCCGAGCTGGGAAAGAAAGCGAAGTGCTGGACGAGGCAGGAGTGGTGCGAAAGATCGGTCTGCCTCCGTCTAAGATCGTCGATTATTTGAGCCTCATGGGAGATAGCTCCGATAACGTCCCCGGTGTTGAAGGGATTGGCCCCAAGACCGCGTTTGAGCTGCTTCAGCAATTCGATAGCTTGGATCAAATCTATCAGAATCTGGATAAAATCGATCGCGAAAGTCTACGCAATAAATTGGAACAGAGCCGAGAGCTTGCATTTCTATCGCGGCAATTGGTCACGTTGAATACCCAGGCTTCGCTTGAGATAGATTTCGAAAAGTTAAGGCGCAGCGAACCGGATCGCGGCAGGACTTTTCAATTATTAAAAGAATTGGAGTTCAATTCGCTGTTAGATCGTTTTACCGTGAGCGAGAAAACGGCTGAAGTGAACTACATGACAATCACCACGCAACAACAGTTGGAACAGTTGATTGAGCAATTGAGAAGCTGCTCGCAATTTACTTTTGATTTGGAGACCACTGACGTCGATCCCATGAAGGCAGAGATCGTCGGGCTTTCGTTTTGCTGGAAAGAGGGTGAGGCCTATTACATCCCAACTGTCAGCACCAAAACCAAAACGAGCGCAGATCTGTTTGCTGCCGAAAAATTCAAAGGAATGCCGCTCCAGTCCGTTCTCAGTCAATTGGCTCCGATATTTCAAGATGAAGCGATCAAGAAAAGCGGGCAGAATGTGAAATACGATCTTTTGGTCCTCTCTCGAGCAGGCATCGAAGTTCGGGGGGTAGATTTTGATACCATGATCGCGAGCTACGTGGTTAATCCGTCGTTGCGGCAGCATAACCTCGATGCTCTGGCGCTCACCTATTTTAATTATCAAAAAATTCCCACCAAAGATCTGATTGGCGCTGGCAAGAAACAGATCACCATGGCGGAAGTTCCAATTGAAGAGGTGAGCCGTTATGCCTGCGAGGATGCGGATTATACCCAGCGACTGCGCCTCGTTTTAGAACCAATGCTGATCAAATACGATCTAAAAAAGTTGTTCGATGAAGTAGAGATGCCGCTGGTACATGTGCTCATGGAGATGGAACGAGCCGGCGTTTCACTAGATGTCCCATTGCTGGAGAAAATGTCTCGGGAGCTATCCCAAAGGCTCGATGAGCTGATCGAAAATATTTACCAATTGGCTGGGCAGCGGTTCAATATCAATTCGACCAAGCAACTGGCTGATATTCTATTCAAGAAGCTGGGATTACCAGTGAAGAAGAAGACCAAGACTGGGCCCTCGACCGATGTGGATGTGTTGGAGGAATTGGCAAAGGAGCATCAATTGCCTCGCGAGCTGCTGGAATATCGCCAATTAAGTAAGCTGAAATCCACATATGTAGATGCCCTCCCGCGGCTCATCAACCCCGAGACCGGGCGGGTGCATACCTCATATAATCAGACGGTAGCGGCCACGGGACGGTTATCATCAAGCGATCCGAATTTGCAGAACATCCCGATTCGTACCGAGATCGGGCGAAAAATTCGGGAGGCGTTTATTCCAGCGGACGATCGGCATGTCATTCTGGATGCAGATTATTCGCAGATTGAACTTCGGATCATGGCGCATCTGTCGCAAGACCCCATGTTGATCAAGGCATTTCAGGAGGGAAAAGACATTCACCGCGAGACGGCGGCGTTGGTGTTCAAGGTCGCTCCTGAGGAGGTGACCGAGGAGATGCGTCGCCGGGCCAAGGAAGTGAATTTCGGCATTATGTACGGCATGGGCGCTTACGGATTGGCTAGCCGCTTGGAGATCCCCCAGGAAGAGGCAGAGATGTTCATCATCAATTATTTTGCCAGCTACCCGAAGATCCAAGAGTTCATGATGCAGACGCAGGAGTTCGCTCGCAAAAACGGCTACGTCACCACGTTGCTGAACCGCCGGCGCTATCTGCCAGACATCCATAGCGACAATCGTCGTGTGCGAGAGTTCGCCGAGCGCAACGCCATCAATACCCCCATCCAGGGCACGGCCGCCGATCTCATTAAAGTCGCTATGATCAACATCTATCGTCGAATGAAAGCCGAACGCTTGGGCGCAAAAATGATCATGCAAGTTCATGACGAATTGGTGTTCGAGGTGCCTATCGACGAAGTGGATCAGATGAAATCTTTGGTCCGCGAGGAAATGGAAGGAGCGATTGAGCTATCGGTGCCAATCAAAGTGGATATCGGTGTTGGCAAAAACTGGCTCGAGGCCCATTAGCAAAAACAGATGTGATCTGGACAGCCAAAATGCCATTGGGGAGGATAGCTTTGATCAGGGCAATGCTTGGAAAGGTTAATTCGATCAGAAAAATCTAAATAGAGAGTGTATCCTCCTTTTCAATCCTATTCCTATTGCTGATCGTGCCACCGATTGACCAGGAACCAAATTTCTATTAAGCAGAACAACTCGCGAGTACCATATTTTTTACTGGATAGCTGAAATTAGCAAGAACCATAATCCCTTAAGCAGGAGTTTTCTGTCAATATTTTCACCAGTACTTGCGCACCATTCATCATGAGCTTTAACTTGACAGAATCGGATCGAATCAGCTTCATCGGGTTCTAGAAGCAATATTGAGAAAAGTAAGATTTTTTATTTTGGTGCTCAGAACGCATGAATTTCACTTGACTTTCGTAGCTGGCTTTAATATATTCAGAGCAAAAAAAGATTGATCATGGCATGAAATCCGGAGGAATTATGGCTGATAATGTTTATCGTCGGAAAATATCGGCTGAGGAAGCGAGGGAACGCTATATTTTGGTGTTGAAGCAAGGGTTAGAACTATTCCCAAAGATCGGAAAGCCGTTCACGCTGAAAGTAGCCGACAAAGAGCTCGAGATGTTTCTGGAACCTGTTGAAGTATGGAGTACTGGGCCGAAAAAACCCCGATATGATTATCGGATCGACGCGAAAAAATTCTGGGACGTTTTCCCATTGCATTTTGGGAAGACCGTCACAATCACCAAGGAAGATGACAAGATTTACCGCTTGAGCTGAGAGCCTATGATCCCATTACGAGACGTCAATCCATCTCATAGTTTTCCCTTGATTACGATCCTCATTATTATCGTCAACGCAATTGTTTTTTTATATGAGGTGTCGCTAGGCCAATATCTGCCAGAGTTTCTGGACACATATGCGTTGATTCCGGTTCAGTATTTCTACATGGGTGACCTCGGCGGGCTGTCAGCGATCGTGCGTTATTTTCCGTTCCTCACCTCCCAATTCTTGCATGGGGGCTGGCTTCATTTCATTGGCAATATGTGGTTTTTATGGATCTTTGGAGATAATGTCGAGGATCGGTTGGGGCATTTTAAATTTTTGATCTTTTATTTGCTCTGCGGCGTGATTGCTGGTCTTGCTCACGTCTACACCAATCCCCATTCGTCATTGCCAACCGTGGGCGCCAGCGGGGCTATCGCGGGGGTCATGGGTGCTTATACTATTTCGTTCCCGCGCGCCCGTGTGATCACCCTCTTTATATTTTTCTTTTTCATCCGATTCATCGAGCTGCCAGCAGTGGTCTTTCTGGGCGTATGGTTCCTATTTCAATTTTTTAGTGGCACTGCTGCGCTGTCCGCGGCTGAATCCGCCGGTGGCGTGGCTTGGTGGGCCCATATCGGAGGCTTTCTGGCCGGAATCGTTCTGGTCCTGTTCATCCCAAAACGGAAAAATTGGCCGCGACGGCGGTTCAGTAGCTTTTACGATGAGAATTACTTTGATTCATTATAACAAGTACCATCTTCGCTCGCACCAATTTTCTTAGCCTAACCATATCGATTCCTGGCGACTTGCGGACCGCTTCCAAGGAATGAAATTGGGTTCAGCAATCTGCCTCCCCATTTACCGATAAACTCCATGGACTGCATATCGGCTAAATTAGTGCAAAATGCCTATAAAAGGGGCGGCGCGGAGAACCACCATCTAATGTACAGCCAGAGAAGAGGGCATTCCTCGCAATAAATTCCTTCCCGACAATTGGCCTTGGGCATCAACCAAAAATAAGATGCTATTCTGAGTGAGTCGCCCCCAAGCAAATGAATGAACAAACGGGGTTATTTTAATAATCGACCGTCTGCTGGCGGCTTGCTTGTTTAACTATGGACACAATGGCTGACCACTGCATTTAATTCGCCGATATTTTTAACAAACAATGGAGAAGAGCTCTAACCAAAAGAAGCGATTCGAAACCATAAAACTAGATTTTCATGAGCAATGATTTCAGAATTCTAAAGCAAATAGAAATTTGATTGTAAGTCACAACATTCTGAAAATCGATCTTGATTAATGGGTCATCCGATGATGTTAAGAAGAACATTTCATATCTCGATGCTTCTCTTTTTAATTTTGATGATGACTGGCAATGGCCAAAATTGTCGCGCCACTCAGTTGCCTGATCCAAATGATGGATCCTTTTACATCGCCGCCATAACCAATATCGGGGTTGATGGTTTGCTCGATGAATGGACCTCATATTTGCCCGTGCGATTGGATCGGGAGGAATTCGCGAAATATCGTTACCAAGATTGGAGGGGGCCTGCTGATTGCAGCGCGCGGTTCTGGTGGGCTTGGAATGAAGCTGGTATTTATCTCGCGGTCGAAACTGTGGACGACTCCATTGCCTTCCCATTTTCAGGGTACCAGTCCTGGGCCAACGATTGCATTCAATTTGCCTTCGATATTGATGATGACAACAGCCAAAACGAATATCGCCAAGACGATTACGAGTTTGTTGTGACTTGGGATGATAGCGGGGCGATCGTTTATGAGTATGACCAAAGCGAGGGTGCTGGTGTGGTCCGCCAACCGTTTCCAGCCGCAATGATGCAGCTTGGTGATACCCTCCGATATGAGGTCATGATTCCGTGGCATCACCTGCGGATAAACCTGCCTCTGGCTGGCAGGCATATTGGCGTTTCCTTAGTAGTCTTCGACAATGATGGAGCCCACTATCGTGGTTGGTTGGAATGGACGGCCGGAATTGCAATGAAAAAATTTACTCTGCCATTCGCAAATCTGCTACTATTCGATCCAGAGCATTCTTCAATTCAGGCCCTCCCTGCTCAATCTTTTTTGGCGATTCAAGATACTCTCGAATTTTGGCTCTATTCGCGCGCAGCCCGCAGGGGGATCAACCTTCGGATGGTACAAAATGATGAGATTTTGTTCAATAAACAGATTTCGGTCTCACGAAAAACTTGGAAAAAGATTCAAATTCCCGCAGCGATGCTCAAAGCTGGTCCGTTGCAGTTGCAAGTTGCTCACCAAAAGAACGTATTTAAATATGATTTGGCTATCTGGTCAAAAGCGCATATCGTCGACCAGATCGCTTATCTCGCCACCCAGGCGCGGGTGCTGAAAGATCTGAAAAATGTCGACCCTTCGGCCAACTACTTGATCCAGTATTGGATCGATGGACTGAATCACCAATTAAATTCTGCGATTACTGGGTTCGATTATTACGAAGTTATGAACCAGGCGCAAAAACGGATCGATCAGATCCCGAATCTGTATATGAACAAGCCAGTGTTTTTCGATCGGGAGTTCCGCCTGGTCGAACATGCGTATCGCTCAGCCCGGCTCGAAACGGTAAATCATTATGTTGTAGCGCTGCCAGAGGGATTCGATTCCGCTCAATATTATCCGCTATATGTTTACCTTCATAATGAAAATGAAAGCCCTGAAGCAGCGGCCAGGCGAATGGCGCCCGTCCTATCCCAATGGGAAAACCCACTCATCGGCGTTTTTCCCGGGGAATTCTACGGCGCAGAGCTCTCCCATCTCAGCTTGATTGAACTGATCGAATCGATCGATGATGTGCTTCAAAGATATCGCATCGACCCGAGTCGCATTCACCTTTCTGGTAACGGCCTGGGTGCCGAGGCAGCGGTGCTGTTGGCCCATCATTATCCCGACCGATTCGCCAGCGCAACCCTGTTATTTCCGCGGTTCTCCTCAAAACTCTCTGTTTCGAACCTCATTTTCACCCCGATCTGGGTGGTCGATCGGCTATCCCATTGGTCAGCAACCGAGACAACGTTACAAATTCTACGCGAAGGCGGAGCTGAATTAGAAACCATGACCTTAGCCGATACCAGTTTGGCGAAAATTGAAAGTCCATTTGGCGATCGATATTTGGATTGGCTCATTTCCCAACGCAAAGATCTGAGCCCAACTCAGCTAACGCTGCGCGTCAATCGCTTCGGACCGTCGGCAGCCTATTGGATTGCGATCAGGTCTCAGCTCGATTACAGCATCCCCAGCACGATTGAAGCCAGAATCGACTCTAATCAGCTTTTCATCAATTGTGACAATGTAACGGCGTTCCAAATTCTGGTGGATCGGCTGCCCCAGATGTCAGCCTGGCCGTTGCGCATCACCATCAATGCGAGCGAAACGATTCTGATCCAAAAGCAGCAGCTATCAGCCATTTTTGCTTTGGTCAATCGTCATTGGAGACCGCTTTCACCGACCGAATTGCCATTGCAGAAATCAGCGATCGTTCGAGGTCCCTTGAGCAACATTTTCGGTCGCCCAATAAAAATTGTGTATAGCACGCAGCATTCAGACCCAGCATTTAATCAGCTCAGCTATGATATTGCGTTGCGATCGGTCCAGATCGACCAGAGACATCATCTCAAGCAGCTCGTGCTGCCCGATACGCTAGCGGTCAAACAAAAATTGAATACGAATCTGATCATATTTGGCAATGAAGCAGCGAATAATTATTTGAAAGCCTTGGCGTCCAAATTACCTATTCAGGTTGCGTCCCAAGGGCTAAAATTTGGCAATTCCAATTGTTATGCACCCGGTGCAGCTTCAATCTACATCTATCCGAATCCAACGAATCCAAACTATCTCATCCTTGTGGCGCATGCCCCAGATCTCGAAGCACTGAAAAATATCGCTACGGTGTGGGATCTTTCGTATTTCAATAACATCTATGGCTACGACTATTTAATCGTGGAAAATGGGGTTGAGCGCTACCGATATGAGCACTGGATCGACTATGGCCATTTCGATCGAAATTGGGGCGTTGCCTGGTATCAACCCAATTGGAGCGATAAGCCCAAGCATTGGCTGGCAAATTTATCATTGGGATTGGATGCCAATCAGTTGTCCTTTAATAACAATTGGCGTGGTGGAGGTAAAGCCAGCTTTACCTGGAAAATTAATACGACCAGCGAGCTCAATTATCAACGAAGGTTTTACAAGTGGACCAATCGTCTGGTTTGTTCCTTCGGCCAGATTTCGGTTCAGGAACAGCGACATTGGAAAGCTCCGGAGAAATCCAGCGATATTCTGGACTACGATACCACTATTCGATTCACTGTGGATCGCTTGATCGATCCATATTTGGGGATGTCCCTGAACACCCAGTTTAAGGCAGGATATGATCCAAAAACTGAAGAACTGGTCTCCCGTTTCGCGAATCCATTGCAGCTAACTCAAAGCGTTGGATTAGCCTACAATCTGATGAAGCGGCAAAATATGCAAATCACTTCGCGTTTGGGAGGCAGCGCCAAAGAGCTGATCGCAAGCGATCGCCGATTACGGAAGCGCTGGACTGGCGACCAGTCGCGTGGGATGAAGATCGATGGAGGCGTCGAATGGCTTACGGAGATGAAGACGGAGATCAAACCAGGCGTCCAATACAACGCTCGACTGAAACTCTTTCAAGCTTTTGTCTCTTCCATTTCAAAAGATAAGGATCCTCATCAAAATTGGCACTACACAGATGTCCATTGGGAGCAAAATTTCTCGATCAAGATCAGCCAATTTATCGCAGTGAATGTCCTGACCAAATTCATCTATGATCGAGATACTTCTAAAGCAGGGCAGTTTTTGGAGAATGCCTCATTGGGGATTAGCTACAAGGCCCATGGATTGACTTTTTGATGATCACTCCATGCTCATGGGGAAGACGAACAAGCATCAATTGAACCCCGGAATCAGCTCAACTCACCAGCCAGCTCCATTAAAATCGCCGAAGCAACCAGCCCTGCGGTCTCAGTTCTCAATCGCCGAGGGCCCAAAGAAAACCGGAGATAGCCGTTCTCGCGGGCGAAATTGAGCTCCTCATTGGAAAATCCCCCTTCTGGGCCGATCAACACAATCGCGGATTGCAGCGGGATCGATCTTGCGCGCAGCTCCTGAACCAATTGCGTCAATCCCTTGGCACCGGCGCCACTCTCAGCAATGAAGCCCTGCTGCATCATCCCAGTGCTTCGAACCACATCATGGAACGGTTGTGGCGATCGGATCTCTGGAAGCACCGAACGCGCTGATTGTTTCATTGCGGCGATAGCGATTTTTTTCCACCGATGCTGCCGGTTTCCCGCTGGTTCTATGACCGAATGCTGACATAAGAGCGGAATGAAAACGGCCACCCCTAACTCTGTCCCCTTCTCGATGACCCAATCGAATCGTGAACCTTTTGGAACGGCCTGCGCCAATGTC
Source organism: candidate division KSB1 bacterium (assembly GCA_034506395.1). NCBI lineage: Bacteria > Pseudomonadati > Candidatus Zhuqueibacterota bacterium. Next base: position 21,994 of record JAPDPQ010000045.1, read on the forward strand.
AGATGAAAGTTCGGTTCGCCAAGAAAGCGACTGCGTTTTTGAATCTCAGCTTCTGCACCCCGCGTCGTAATCTGTGTTAGCACTGCTGTGTAACAATTGCCTTGGCCATCAACCACCTCAATCACATCCCGTACCTTCTTGCGCACCGCACGGGTTAAATGCACCAACTCTTCGCCCTCAATTCGCAAGCGCTCTTCTGTGACATTTTCCGGTGGAGTGTAAAATATCTCCCGATGTCTCATAAGTCTTCTCTAAAATTTCTGGACCTCTAAATAATCGCCCAATTGCACATATTTGAGCGTCGTTGCTGCGGATTCAGAAGTTTCTTTGATTCTGAAACATCTCCCAAAGTGATGCCTCTCCCTAACCTGAGCATAAAACGTCCGAATTCATTCCGGCGCCAATGACAGCAGGCCATGTCATCTTCGTACCAGAGAACAACCTATGGCTGCCTAAAAAGCCACTTCAATATCCGCGATGGCCTGAGCCTTTAAACGCTTGTTGAACCCGCATTCCACGCGGAATACTTCGACATAGGGCAGATGGAAGTGAAGCCCCATGCCGAAGCCCGATTTAACTTGGCGAATCGATAGTGGTTGATTTTGGGACCAGACCGCACCGCTATCGAAAAACAACCCAGCGCTGATGCCGAATTTCAAATTGCTGGAATATTGGCGCATTTGATCGATCAATGGCTCGACATCCAGATAACGGATCTTCAGCAGCGGGAAGCGCAATTCCGCGCCCCCAAAGGCGAAATTCTCTCCCTCAAATATTTCGTAATACCTGCCGCGAACCCGCTCTTCATAGCCCAAAAACGTCCGATCGTAACTGGGAATCTTGCCGTGTGAAAGATTGGCGCTTCCCCGAAGCGCTAAAGTAATATGATGGGACAGCGGCAGATAACAGCGCAGATCGGTGCTATAGCGATCATAATTGATCCTTTCGCCGATGCCAACATGCTTGCCAGAAAAGCCCACCCACCAACCGCGATGCGGGTATTCCTTGAGATCGCGATTGTCATATTGAATCCCCACCAAAATCGAGGGCAGGTAATCCGTCCCTGAAGGAGACAGCGTCAGACCAATGCCCGCAGGAGCGGTGAGCTTCATATAGCTGAGTGTCGCGCCAGTATAAAAATAGTGCCCAAAACGTTTGCCGATAGTCCATTCTAAACCAAGCCGCCGATCCTCATATGCGTTCAATGCCAGGCTCAAACTGCGAATTCGGCTATAAAACAGGTTGACGATGGTGAACAGCTTGGCCTCTCCCAAAAACCAGGGATTGTAATATGAAAATCTAATCTGTGGATTGTAACCGAAAGCCGCGGATAGGTTCAAAAGAATATTGCGCCCAAGGAAATTATAATAGAGCAGCTTACCGCCGTAGGAGATCTTTTTCCAGGTGCGCTCGTTGCGATAAACCAAGGGGATCGGGAAAATATACCATCGCTCATACACTGTGATGATCAATTTGGCTGAATCTGAATGCTCAACGATATCGAATTTCACCCGATTGAACAGAAAAAGACTCTGTACCCGCTTGAGGGCGGCTAAAAGCTCGCTCAGTGAGACGGATTGTTTCTCAGAAAAATGGAGCTCTCGCAAGATCACTTCAGGCCGGGTCTTGTTGTTGCCAAGAAGCTCTATCTTGTCAATTCGGTAGCGGATCGAATCGCTGCATTGAGCCTCATCTAACTCATTCGAATTGAGATAAATCTGACCCATTGCGCTCGCGACAAAACATAAAAGCCATAGGCTTGTCAAGCTCAATTTCTGTATCGTTGAAAATCTTCCCATCAACTTTCTCACCCCAAAGCGGTTCAACAAAATTCAATATTCCAAGTCAAAGCGAATTATCAGCAAATTGCCTTAACGTTGCTCAACTGGCGGAATCCAATTTGAAAGATATGATATCTCATGCTATCTACAACAAATTAGAGCCCCCACTATTACCAACCCCATTGGCGAAATTCGAAACATTCGTGCAATTCGCAGTCTCCAAACTGTCCCCTTTAACCCATCTAAAACCTCGGCATCAATCTCACCGTGAGCCGCCAGGCGTCTTTGGCCCGATCGGTCCGCTTGGCCACATCAATCCGGGCTAACTCATCAGAGAGGTGCAGACTAATCCCGATATCGGTCTTAAAATCATCGATCTTGAGGCGACTAAAATCTTCGATCGGCTGGTTGTTCTTTCCGCCATAATACAGCCACCCGCTCTCCACGAACACCCCAAACACAAATTGATTGGAAAAAGGCAGATACCGGATCGGCCGGCGACCCATGAATTGCTGGTTGAACAGATAATGCACCGTGCTATAGAGCAAGCGATTGCCGTTCTTGAACTCTTTGTCCTGATAACCCGCCAAGGATCCGATTCCGCCCAGGTCCATCAGATACTGCTCCGCGGTCGGATCGCAGCCCTTGCGAGCGCCGAGCATCAATTTCATTTGTAACTGCTGCGTCTCGAACGTCGGGATCAATCGCTTGATGGTGAGGAATAGTCCCTGCGTCGTCATCTCATCTCCGCGAGTGTATTCGGCAATCCCCTCGACCAACCAACCGCAATTGGGGACCTGATCCGTATCCAACCAGTCCAGCACCCAGAGCAATCTGGCACTGGTGGCATTTTCCTGGATCACGCCGGGATTGTCCCGAAATGCTTTATTTCGATAGAACAGTGACCAATTGGTCTGTCGCGCCAGCGATTGAAATTTTTTTCGATTCAGCTCGATGCGCATGGTATGTTGCTCCCGAAGTTTTAGATCGAGAAACGTCTGCCAGCCTTTCTGGCCGTAGAAGTCCTTCAGATCCGCTTTGAACAGCAGGGCCGCCAGGCTATTCTCCCAGTTGCTGATGTACCAATCGTCTAAGCTGGCAACCTGGTCGAAATAATAAGCGCCGACGGTTAAGGGACTGGCTTTGATGAACGAGCGCTGCAATCCAAATCGGTAACGAAACTGATCCTCAAACCCATATCCCAGACTCCCCTGCAACTTGATGTGCCAGAGCTTTTGACAATAGACCGCTATATCCATACCAGCAAACAAGCCCTGCACCCGATTGTAGCCAAACACTGGCTGATGCAACACCTCCCAGGCCCGAAAATCCAGCACCGTCTCTTCGGGCTCAATTTTGGGCACTTTGAACTGCCCTAGTCCTAAAGACCAATTCGAGATCATGAACCATAGAGCCATGGCGATCAAATGAATCCTCTGGCGTCGCCGACAATGATTTTCTGCTCTCATTGGGATTTCTCGTGAATGTTAGTGATCCATGAGCAAATTCGTTTGCTAAAAAATTTCAGGATGAAAATAATAAAAAATACAGTGAGAAGCAAGCAGTATTTCTGTGAGGCAAGTTGCCAATTTGTCCCCCAAGATCAAACAGATTCCATCGCTCGCAGCGATGGAATCCGTTTGGCTGAGTGATGGAATCCGTTTGGCTGACATTCTTAAAAAAGACCATGATTTTATTCGACGGGAGCGTCGGGTAAATTGCCAATTTGCCCAACAAAAAATGGCTTGCATTTTCCAGTCGATTTCTTTATATTCTTTCATCAATTAAAATATTTATATCATCAGCCATTTCATGAACTGCCTGGGGTAGTTGAATTTTGAAAATTAGCTTTTAATAATATGATGAACATCATTTATCCGCAAAGAGATGAATTTCTATCGTTGCTCAAGACCACGGCAGCTAACTCGCTCGATTTCATTGTCATCGTCACGGCCGCATTTACGCCACTGAAAGCTGATGATCTGAAAAAAATCCTTTATGAATGCGTACGGGTGCTAAAAAGCGGGGGGCTGCTTTTTGTCCAGGGTCGTCCAGAATATTTGCCTGAATTGGGTGTTCATCTCGACCAATATCTAAACTTCAAATATTGGATCGCTATCGAATCGACGTTGCATCAAAGAAAGAGCGGTCTGCCGACGGTTCATGCTGCTGTATTATTGTTCACTAAGGGAAATGATCGATTTAATATCAAACGAACCCGCTTGCCGCATCAATATTGTCATTTTTGTCATCGCACGCTGAAAGACTGGGGTGGCAAAGCCCATCTCATGAATCCCGAGGGCTATGTCATCTCCGATGTGTGGCGAGATTTGCCAATCGCAGACAATTATTCCCAGCTTTCCAAGCCAGTTCTGGATACAATCTTGCGGATGCTGGACTTTGAGCCATCCGATCAAAACACCCCCAGACTATTTCAACAAAGCGACGAGCATTTGATGAAATGTGAGCTGAATGGAATTATTGGGCCCAAAGAAGGAATTCAGCGTGACAATGTCGTGGCTGATCCTGCTTTTCAATACAGCTTGCCTGGTATTTTAAGGCCAATTGAACCGTATAATGAAACAACTTTTAATGTCAGCAATGAACTGTTCGACGTGGTCCATTGTGGCGATGCTGTCGAAATTCTTAAACGTTACCCCGATAATTCAATTGATCTGGTTTTTGCCGATCCACCGTACAATTTAGACAAGCCTTATGGGATTTATGATGATGAGCGAGAAAATAAGCGTTACATCGATTGGTGCAATTCCTGGCTATCCGAGTATGTAAGAATCTTAAAACCGACTGGCTCATTATTTGTCTTGAACCTGCCCCGCTGGACCATGTACCACGCTCAATTTTTGAATCAGCGCCTCTATTTTCAAAATTGGATTGTATGGGAGGCTCTATCTGAGCCTCGTGGCAAGTTGATGCCTGCTCATTATGGCTTGTTGTTTTATACCAAACATCCGACTAGTTTCACTTTCAATTATGATGAGGTTAGCCAGCTTGATGTTCGTTATTATTGCCTGCGATCATCCTGTATCAGAAAACGGAAGGCATTAGGAATTGATGATAAAGAGCCATTGACCGATTTCTGGTGGAACGTTCATCGGATAAAACATCGTCGCGATCGGGATTATCACCCGTGCCAGTTGCCCGAGGCTCTGCTGGAGCGAATCATTCGGCTGGCAACGAATCCTGGGGATATCGTGTTGGATGCGCTTTGCGGCACCGGGACCACTCCCATAACGGCTTTCAAATTGGGTCGGCGTTATGTGGCTATTGATATTGATCCAAATTATGTGCAAATAACCAAGCAAAAACTGGCCGAAATTGAGCAAAATGGTTTCGTAAGACGGCCTAGCATCCGAAAACCCCAGCGGGAATATACCAAGAAAGAACTGCAATTAGAATTGCGCAAACTGGCGGCTCATCTGGGACGGCTTCCAACGCCAGAAGATGTCAGAAAAATGAGCCAATATGATGTTCAACTATTTTTCGACATGTTTCCCTCATGGAATAAGGCGCTGAAAGCGGCACGTCTGGAGGTACAGGTTTGATCGAGGCGAGAAAAATATCATTTCAAGAAGCCTGGGATAGTTCAATCGTATTTTTTGTCGACGAAGAGCTCGAGCAGGAGATTGAATCGCAAGTCGAATCGTTATTGAAAACAGCACGGGATCAAAATTCATCCGAGTCCTCTCTCCCGAACATGGTCAATTTTCTGGTTCAACAAAATGATGGGCTGGATGTAATCCTGAAAGACCTGGAGCTATCACAGGAGAAGTTCATGCGCATCGTTTCACTGCTCAGAAAATTGGGCCGCATTCCAGGCGGATTTGATATTGAATGGGGCATGCAAAAAATAAAAAGGAAAATTCAGACAGATCCTGCTTTTGCCATCAAAATAGCGGAGCTTTTGCTAGACGGAAAAAGGGATGAAGAACTAAAAAATTACATTCCACGTTATTATCTTGACACATTGAATTATCGGGAAGCTCCAGTGGGTTCAGAAGCAAGTTTGAAAAAATTATACAAGCGACAACTGATCGGCACGTATGGCGCCAGGAAAGGCCATAAGGTAGAAGATCGAATTCAGCAGCAACTGATGAGCATTGAAGTCGCGCATGGCGTAGGCTATGCGAAGGGGCGGTCCCGAATAATCGAAACCGATATCGATTTTGCCATTCCGAATTTAGATGATCCCTGGGTGATCCTGATGAGTTCATTCCAGGAAACCACCAGCAGCGGACAATCCACGAAAGCGAGAGATATGCTTTCCGCTTATGAACGAGTGCTTCGCAATAATAGCCGCTATGGTGAAAAGCGAATATTTGTCAATTTTGTCGATGGCGGCGGCTGGCTCGCCCGAAAACGAGATTTCCAGCGTTTGGTTCAACAATGCGATTACTTCATCAACTTTCATTATCTGGATATGCTGGAGGCGATTGTGCTGAAGCATGTGCCGAGGAAATATTTTCAAAGAAACAAATGTCATTAAAGACTAAAAATCGGTTTTCTATTTATTGAAAAATGATTTGCTTTTTAGATTTATTCATTTTTTAATGCTAAAAATTTTAATTGCTTTTATTGAAATGTTTTTTCAATTTGTACGAAACGAAACGTCAGACAAATGTGGCTTTGAGCATCAGTAAGAGAATATGAGATCGATTTATCGAGTACATAAAAAGAAAATGAAGGACTCTAAGCTTTTACAGCAAATTCAGCAAAGCGTTCGCTCGATTATTCCCGATGCCGAAATCATACTCTACGGCTCTCGGGCTCGGGGTGAGGCGAGGGAAGATTCGGACTGGGATTTGTTAATTTTGGTCGATCAGGATGTCGATGCTAATTTAACGAAGTTAGTGAGAGATCGTTTGTATGAGATCGAGTTGGCGACAGATCAAATCCTGAGCAGCATCATTCGATCAAAAAAGGAGTGGAATTCTTCACAATATTCGATTTTGCCTTTTAAGCGCAGAGTAGAACAAGAAGGCGTGTTACTATGACCGAGGATTTCCGAAATGATCTCATTCGCTATCGTATCGAGCGGGCCAAAGAGACTTATGCTGAAGCGATTTTGCTGAAACAAGATAACCATTGGAACGCCTGTGCCAACCGGCTCTACTATGCCTGTTTTTATGCGGTATTGGCATTATTAGAAAAACACGGATTCTCATCCAGCAAGCACAGCGGCATCAAGTCTATTTTCAATCAAAATTTTGTGAAGACAGGAAAAATCAGCAAAGAACACGGCAAGCTGTTTAACAATTTGTTCGATATGCGGCATGAAGGCGATTATATTGACTTTGTCTATTTCACCGCCGAAGCCATCGAGCCGTTGATCCCAGCAGTGAATGAATTCATTAATACTGTAGCTAATTTGCTGGAACAATAAAAATTCACATGAGTGAGGTTAAAAATCCGTTGGCTTTATCTATCCGTTGGGCAGATAAAATAAATTTGCTACTCCAACGGATGAATGAAACCAACTGATGGCGAACTCAACATTCACAATCATGCCCAGACCCATCGAAATCGACATTCCTATCGAAGAAATCCAAGCCCGCAAGCGGCGGGTGGAGCAAACCAAACGCTTCGAGACGCCCGATCGGGTGCCTGTCATTCCTGCTATTGCCCATCGCTTTCTCATCCCCAAAGTCGGGGTGAAATTCAAAGACTATTACAGCGATCCCGAGACCATGCTGCGGACCCAGATTCTGGCCCAGAAATGGCTGATGGAGAACATCCGCACCGATGCCTATTCCATTACAGGCGCCTGGGTCGGTGCGTGGACCGATTTTCAGAACACCTTCGAGGCGGGCAGTCTCGGCTGCGAGGTGGTTTTTCCCGACGATGACATTCCCTGGGTTGGCAAGGGCTGGGTGCAGACCGATGCCGATCTCAAAAAACTGGAGCAGATCGATTTTGTGCATACGGGATTGAACGCCAGGCAGATCGAATACCGCCGCGCCATGATAAACGTGGCCGAGAAATATCCCGTCCGCTTCCAGGGCGGACCGATCTTCTATCCTGGCGAGAATCCCTCGCTCACCCATACGTCCGATGGACCGTTCGGCGTAGCGGGCGATCTCATGGGCCAGACCGAGCTGTTCACCGCAGTTTACGAGCGGCCCGAATTTGTCAAAGAGCTGCTCCGCATCGTCACCGACAAGCTGATTGAGTATCTCGATTTCTGCTGGGAAGAGGAGAAGCTGCCCGTGCCCAAAGATTTCGCCTGGACCGATGATCTGGCGGCTGGGCTCTCGGCAGAAGTTTATCGGGAGATCGTGTTGCCCTATGAAAAGAAACTCCGTTTCCATTTCGATGGCTATCTCAGCTTTCACATGTGCGGCAAAACCGATCACCTGCTGGAGATCTTTCGGGACGAGCTGAAGATCAACGAGTATCAGGGCTTTGGCTATGAGGTCGATCTGGATCGTATCGGCCAGATTATGGGCGGCAAGGTAGTGTTGATCGGCAATGTCAATCCCATGTTGATCCATTCGGGCACGCCCGAGCAGGTGCGAGAGGCGACGCGCAATGTAATCGAGAAACTGGCGCCGTATCGGGGGTTGATTGTTCAAGACGGCAATAACATTCCGCCTGGCTCGCCCATCGAAAATATCAATGCCATGATGGAAGCAGCGGAAATGTACGGACGATATGGGAGTTAAGCCGTAAGGCTTTTAGCCATGGAGTAATGGATTGTTGGAGTGATGGAGTTCTGATTGGCTGGAATGATGGAATAGTGGAATAATGGAATGGAGTTAAGCCGTAAGGCTTTTATTTCGTCAGGGTAAAAGGCTGACGCCTTAATTCCCTTCCATAACTTTTAACTTTTGGAGGACAATGCTATGAGAATGAATGCTCCCAAAGTCATAACTTGGTTGATTGCTGTCGCTATCGGTGTGGTAGGAATCTTGCTAAGGGTAGATGTGTTGAGGATTGCACAGCTTAAGCCGTATGAGTTTTGGGTCCTTGCTGTGGGGTTTGTCGTGCTGGCATTAGCCAATCTTTTCAAAAAGCTGTAAAGCGTACCTGCTTGTCCATGACCCTTGCGAGGGTTATAAACCTTCGCAAGGGTTATAGGACTCGGGTTGACTCATGAGGCTGGGGTAAAAGTTCGCTCTACCAAACTCACTTAACTGACTCAACATACTTAACCACTCAACTAAACCCAGAACACCATGACCCAATTCCACCGAACAGCGCTTTCCATCCTGATCATCACGCCCATCGGCTTTGCCAGTAAATTTTACCGCGGACCATCTGCTGCTTGGGTGAACGATTCGCTGGCCGGGATGTTCTATGTCATTTTCTGGTGCCTGGTCGTATTTTTATTCTTTCCAGATAGCAAACCCTGGAAAATTGCAGCGGTGGTACTGGCGATCACCTGCTTGTTAGAATTCCTGCAGCTCTGGCATCCCCCTTTTCTCGAATGGGTGCGAAGCTCTTTCATTGGCGCTACGATTTTGGGCACCTCCTTTGTCTGGTCCGATTTTCCGTACTATTTTCTGGGTAGCGCCGTTGGTTGGTTGTGGTTACGATGGATTAAGAGCTAAGACAAGTTAGCAATAGGAGGGAGTTAAGTTGAGAGCTAAGCAGGGAGCCAAGAAGGAAGTAAAAATGGAGTTAAGCTGTCAGGCTTTTAAAAGGCTAATGCCTTAATTCCTTCGAGGGAGTTAAGCCGTTAGGCTTTTATCACAGGAATTCAGCCGTCAGGCTTTTATCCAAAGGAGATGAACAATGATCGACATAGCCACTATCGCTGCCTCGGTAATCGGTGAAGTCGGCTTGAAAGAATTGCTTCGATTTTTAAATGGCAACAAGAAAGCGCTTCAAAAAGCTTATGAAAAGGCATTCCAGAATACTGTCGATTGGTACGAGAAAGAATATCCCAATAAAAGCGGCAGCAAGGACAATCGCTTCTTCCACTATCGGGCCACCGAGAACGAGCTGGCAAAACTGCTCTTTCTAAAGCCAGAACCAGATTTGTCGCTGATCTCCCGCATCGAGCTTAGACGTGGCGAATCGGTTCAACCCAGGGAGGTGCTGGCATTTGTCAATCATTTGAGAGAGGAACTGAGCCAGATTCGTGAGTGCGAGGCTGTGCTGGTGGAACGGGAAAAGTTTCTCATTCTTACTGGGATTAAAAGCGACACGGCAGATATCCGGGATGGCATCAAAGAGTTGGTCAATCTGAAAAAGAGAGAAATGGGATTGGAAGAAAAACTATCTGCCCAAAAGATCGTGCCCGATCCCACTCCCATCGATTGGCACGAACTGGAAAAGATGTTCCGCGATGTCTATCGGCTGGATCGATTGGACTACGGCCACCTGGGCACGACCCGCGATCGGCTGGAACATAAGTTGGAGTTGCAAAAAGTCTATGTTGCTTTGAACGTGAAAGATCGCACGTTCGATCGGATTGTGCAGGCGGCCAAGGTGAAAAAGTTATCCATTCAGCAGCAGAAAAATTTGCCGTTGTTGTTTCAGCGATTTGACGAATTGCTCCATCTTGAGCATGAAAAAGATCAGCGAATTGCTATTCTGGAAGAAGAAACCGACGAAGAGACGTCTCATACAATCGCCAAAAAAATCCTCGAAGAATGCAGATCGTCGAACCTCAGGCAGGCAGAGGTTATCATCAAAGAAATCATGTCGGGATTGCGTTTGGAGCGGGAACAGGTTTATCCTATTCTTTGGCAGTTGAGCAGTTGGGCGATCGTCCCTCGGCCGCTCGAAAGCATCCCGGCAAAAGCGCAATTTCATCTATTCATCGGCGATGCCGGTGCGGGGAAATCCACTGCTTGCCGTTATCTGGCCCTGCAATGTTTTGAAGCGCTCCGGGGGCGTGAACAGACCAGGTCTCCTGAAGAAACCTGGGTTGTGAAAGAGAAACCGCTGCCCATCTATCTGCGGCTGGAAGATTTCGGCAAGCTCATTGCAGAATATGGTGATGCAAGCTGCTGCCTGTTCGAATGCGCCGCACGGTTCTGGCAGCGATCCGACAAAACCCAATTATTCTCGGCCGGGCAACTTCTTTATGCGTTGCAGCATCAGCCAGTCTGGCTGTTCCTCGATGGGCTGGATGAAATTTCCAATGCAGAAAATCGCCTGAAATTGGCTGAGGCAGCGCGAGACATCGTCTCGTCGAACCAATTTCCCCAATTGCAGATTACGCTCACCAGTCGGCCAGCAGCTATTACCGATGAATTGCTCAACACGCTGGGCATCCCGTATTTCATCATTTTAAATTTGGAACAGAATCAGATCGAGGATTTTGCCTATCGCTATTTTGCCGCCAATTTGCTGGATGAAACCGAAGAACGGGTGAGGCAGCAGGCACAGGAGCTGATCGATGCGCTGGAAGAAGTTCCAGCAGCCCGAAGGCTTGCCACCAATCCGCTGCTGCTGACGGTGATTGCCGTACTGCATTACAAAGAGGGCAAGCTGCCCCACTATCGCGCTGAATTGTATGAGAAATGTATCGAGCAATTGATGGCGCAAAAAGCGGCCACACCGGGCAAGCTGGAGACCGGCAAAATTTCGTTCCAGTATCCACGCGGCGCCAGCAAGCCGATTATCGACTGGAACCACAACCAGATCATCGATATGCTGCGCGATCTGGCGTTTCATGCCCATCAGCGAACCGAAGATGAAGTGTTTTTAAACCCAGACCTGATGCTCCAGCGTTTGCGCCAGAGCGATCTCATTCCACCAGAAAAAAAATCCTCCAGTGAACTGGAAGAGGCGGCGAAATTTTTTCTCGATGAGTGCGATCGGCTCATCGGGTTGCTTGCGTTTCGTGGGGGACATTATATGTTTATCCATCGCACCTTTCAGGAGTATTTGGCTGCCCATTGGCTCAGCCTCCAGAAAGAGGCGGTGCAACGGCAGCATTTGTTCGCCATGCTGGAAAACGCCCCGCATTGGCGCGAGGTGATCCGGCTGTTTTTCAATCGGCTCGGCAAATCCAACCCGACGTTCGGCGAAGAACTGTTAGAACAATTGGGCAATCGGGCGATAGAGCAGAAGGATGTTTTACTGCTCAAATTAGCTGCCGAATGCCTCAGCGATTTCGAGGAGTATCAGCGCCGCTATCGGCTGCACGATAGCATCAAAGTGAAGCTGGTCAACTTGCGAGACCGATCGCACCGCAAGCCCCAGCTCTTTCTCGCCTGCGGCGACGCACTGGGAATGATGAACGAGCCCTTTATCGATCCGCTGGATCCGCCCATGGTATTGTTGAAGCCTGAAAAGCCATTTTTGATGGGCAGCAATGAAAATGATAATGAGAAGCCAATCCACCCAGTGCAACTCTCGCCTTATTGGATCGGCAAATATCCCGTGACCAACAAAGAGTTTGCTGAATTCATCAAAGGAGGCGGATATAAAGATGAGAAGTATTGGTTTGTCGAAGACTCCGCTTGCGGAGATGATGAAAGCAATTTCAAGTTTGATGGCAGAGAGTTTTTGAAAGAGCTGAAAGAAAAATTACCCCGCTATTGGCTGGATGAAAAATTTGGCCGAAGCCGTCCCTTAGCGCCCGTGGTGGGGGTCAGTTGGTACGAAGCCATGGCGTATTGTATGTGGCTAAGTGAGAAGAACCCAGGCAAAAAATTTCGACTGCCCACCGAAGCCGAATGGGAGTTTGCGGCGCGGAGGTTTACCAATAGAGAATATCCCTGGGGCAATGAGTGGCCCAATCCGAAATTGGCGAATTTTGATGAAAGCAAACTCGAGCAAACCACGGTCGTCGGCAGCTATCCGCCTGCCAGCGGCGCAGTTATGGGTGATCAAGCGGAGGAACAGATCTTTGATCTGGCAGGCAATGTTTGGGAGTGGTGCTATGATTATTACAATGAAGATTATTATCAGTATTCCCCAGAAAGAGATCCTAAAGGCCCAGAAACAGGTTATCGCCGCGTGGTGCGTGGTGGTTCCTGGAACAGCAACGAGGACTATCTGGCATGCTCGTTCCGTAACGGGCTCCTTCCTGTGTACCGTTACGGCAATGTTGGTTTTCGGGTGGCGTGTGGCGCTTAGTCTTGATCCTCTGTTTATCTGACAATTTGATAATCTG
>JAPDPQ010000046.1 GCA_034506395.1 candidate division KSB1 bacterium
TTCTTTGAGAATATCAAGTAGATCGAGAACTTTTGAAATTCCTATTACTGTTTGGTCGGCATTGTGCTTATGATGAGGAGCGTTGGGTAATTCTGGGTGATGCGGAGCATTATCCCAGCGACATTTGAGCTTCCCTTCCATGTCTTGCCAATGAAAACTATACTTTGATAGATTAAGTCCAGATTCTGTAACGATCACATATTCAAACAACTCAGCCAGACTTCCATCAACAAAGGTGACTTTAAGGCGAATTTTACCATCAGTCGGGGCGATTTCTCTTCTGATTATTTTATAATCGGCAACCACGGAACTTAGTAGCAACCAATCTTCGATTGAGTCAAAGTGGGCCACAATTATTGGATTCATTGAGCGCCAGAATCCTCCAAGAGCTCTAATTCTTTATCAATATTGGCGAGCATTTCTATGGTGGCAGCCCACTCGATAAAGTCCATAGCATCACCTAATTCACCAGCCTGAAAACGCTGATAAAAGGTATTTGATTTCATGTTATAATGCTTTTCAAACTCGAGCAATTCATTCGACAAATGCGTTTTTAACTCAAACAAGCGATTAAATTCACGAGAGAGTAGCTTGCTTAGGGTTGTTTCGATGACTGGATCGATAGTCGAGTTAGTTGAAGCAAGATATTTTTCTAATCGTTTGACTTTGTCTAATGTAGATACCATAATTTTCAAATCCTGATTTTAATGTAATCTAAAAGCAGAAAAATCTCAGAATTTCCAAAATTCTTATCTAATATACATAAGGCAATTCAAAATGTCAATAATAAATTTTCAAAGCTTGAATGAGGCTCCCAATTGTTCAACTACTTCTTATGGTTCTTTTCAAAAATTCTATCTCATCGTAACATGCCTGTAACATTACCTTCCTATCTTTTATCTGAATGAAAAAGAGACTGTAATTTTTGTTTTTCGAACCCCGTGGGATATAAAAGCAATGGCCATGATGGCGGAAAGAATTTCTCAAAAAACCATGCCTATTCTCAATGAACCGAAAGCTGAGCCTCAAACCAAAGTGGCTTCTAAGGTGCTCTGGCGCCGTTTCAAAGAACAAGCGATCCATTATTTCTTCTTTATGAACGGGTTGATTGCCGTCATCATTCTGGTCGGGATTTTCTCATTGCTTTTCACCCAGGGATTTCCCGCCTTGAAAGCGGTCGGCCTGGGCGATTTTTTTCTGAGTGACCATTGGGATCCCACTTCTCCTGAGAAAGAATCTTATGGCATCCTGGCGATGGTGGTCAGTACCCTGATGGTTACTTTCGGGGCGCTAGTCATCGCTGTACCTGTTGGCATTGCCTGTGCCGCTTACCTGGCGGATGTGGCCAGCCCTAGAGTGCGAGAGATCGTCAAACCCGTGATCGAAATTCTGGCGGGCATCCCTTCGGTGGTAGTGGGATTCTTAGGGATCGTGGTCACTGGGCCGTTCATCGCCAAAGTTTTCGGAACGGCCAACGGCCTGAATGCCGTCAACGGCTCGATCCTTCTAGCGGTTATGGCTTTGCCGACCATTATTAGCATCTCTGAAGACGCCATTGTGGCTGTGCCCCAGGAGTTCAAGTCGGCCTCGCTGGCATTGGGCGCAAATAAGTGGCAAACGCTGACCCGAGTGACCTTGCCTGCGGCGATGTCAGGAATTATTGCAGCAGTAATGTTGGGCATGGGACGAGCCATCGGCGAAACCATGACCGTGCTGATGGCGTGTGGCAATGCCCCTGCCTTGCCGCATTCCTTTCTCGATCCCGTTCGAACCATGACCGCCACCATCGCTATTGAGCTGGGTGAAACGGTTCAAGGCAGCTTGCATTATCAATCCCTGTTCGTCATTGGCTTCGTGCTCTTCCTCATGACCTTTTTGGTCAATCTCGTGTCTGATCTGGTGCTTCACAAATATCAACGGGTGGCAAGATGAAATTAAAGCGAAACATCAGCCAATTTGTCGGCTTTACGATTCTCAGGCTGGCAGCGGTGTTTGTCATCCTGGTGCTAGTGTTCATCATATATGATATTGCCTCCAAAGGGGCCAAAGTGATTAGCTGGGAATTCATCACTCAGAAGCCCACCAAAGGGATGACGGCGGGCGGCATCTGGCCTGCCATTGTCGGCACGTTCTGGGTCAGCCTGGTCACGATTATCTTTGCCGTGCCCACAGGCATGTTCACTGCCATTTATTTGAATGAATACGCCACCCAGGGCAAAATCATTCGGATTATCCGCCTGGCCATCCGCAACCTTTCGGGTGTTCCCTCGATTGTCTATGGCCTATTTGGCTTTGCATTATTTGTCTTAATGATGAATCTGGGCTTGTCGGTTCTTTCGGCAGGACTGACGCTGGGCTTGCTCACGTTGCCCTGGACCATCACCGCCAGCGAGGAGGCGTTGAAAACTGTGCCCATGTCTTATCGGGAAGGGGCGCTGGCATTAGGGGCGACCAAGTGGCAGACCATCCGCACCAATGTGTTGCCCTACGCTATTCCAGGAATGCTGACAGGGACGATCCTCGGCCTGGCTCGAGCAGCGGGCGAGACCGCTCCGATTCTGTTCACGGGCGCAGCGTTCTTCTGGCCAGCTTTGCCTTCGTTTCCAAAGGTGCTGGTGTCACAGTTCATGGCTTTGCCCTATCATCTGTTCATCATGTCCACCCAGCACCATGAAATCGCCAAAGTGCGCCCCATTGCGTATGGCACGGCGCTGGTGCTAATCGTGCTCGTGCTGGCTATGAACATCCTTGCGGTGGTGATTCGCTATCGGTTTAGAAAGAAATATAAAAGAGCGTGACGATTGCGGATTTTAGATTCCGGAATTCGGAATTTAAAAGCTTTCAAAGCGAATCAAGTAAAAGCAAATTCTGTGGTCGTCTAATTTTTTGGTCTCAGAACTGAAAGGTCTCAGAAAAAATCGAAAGGTTTCTGTGTCCTTTCAATTCTGAGACCAAAAGTTTTTTATTGCAATTCAGTGGGATAGCATTTCTTTGGGAGTCAATTTTTTTCTAACTTGAATAATAGAATTTCTACGGACGATTTCATTCTGCCTAGTCAGATTCTTAAAATTCATTGGTAGAGACGTTGTCATTTCGAGCGAAGCGAGAAATCTGTATATTAAACCAATCAAACTTCAAACAAAAAGATTCCTCACTCCGCTTCGCTTCGTTCGGAATGACACAACTCGCTTGAATCTGACCAAGTAGAGTCCAAATTTTGAAGATGGGAATTTACAATTTTTCAGTGGTTGTTCCATTTTTGTGGCATAAAAATTTTTGACTGGATCAAAGATGTCAGACATCAAAATCTACACTCGAAATTTTAACTTTTACTACGGCGCCACGAAAGCCCTGTCCAACATCAATATCGATATCGAAAAAAACAAGGTGACGGCATTGATTGGGCCTTCGGGCTGCGGCAAATCGACTTTCCTGCGATCGTTGAATCGGATGAATGACATCATCGTCGGCACTCGAGTAGAAGGGACGGTGGCCATCGATGGGATCAATATCTACGACCGCAGCGTCGATGTGGTGGAGTTGCGCCGTCGAGTGGGCATGGTGTTTCAGAAATCCAATCCTTTCCCCAAATCCATTTTCGATAATATTGCTTACGGATTGCGCATCAATGGCGAGCGAAATAAAAATGTGATTGCCGAACGAGTGGAGCAAAGCCTGATCGACGCTGCCCTGTGGGATGAGGTGAAAGATCGGCTGAACGATTCCGCCATGGACCTATCGGGCGGTCAACAGCAGCGGCTGTGCATTGCCCGAGCTCTGGCCGTCAAGCCCGAGGTGATTTTAATGGATGAACCTGCTTCGGCATTGGATCCCATCGCCACCACCAAAATCGAAGAGCTGATTTTCAAATTAAAAGAAAAATACACCATCGTTATCGTGACCCATAACATGCAGCAGGCAGCACGGGTGTCGGATTACACGGCGTTTTTCTACCTCGGCGAGCTGATCGAATTCGGAGAGACCGATCAGATTTTTACTCGGCCCAGATTGAAACGGACCGAGGATTATGTGACAGGACGGTTCGGATAATCATAGCCATTCTCTTATTTGCATTTGATAGCGTCCCCCACCGATGATAAAACAACCGCTGATACATCTGAAAGATATGATCTATTGCTATTTTATCATCTTTGGGAAAAATTCAAATTCATTTTTTCACATAAAATCATGAGGCAGTCGCTGACGGCTCGAACGATTTTTCGCAGTGGCTGTATCTAGATCTGAGTAAAATCAAAAGCGAAATTGTTATGCCTCCAAACCTGGGAGCAACTGGATGCAAAAACTCAAAGTTCTTTTTCTTTGCACAGGCAATTCTGCCCGCAGCCAGATGGCTGAGGCGCTGTTGCGAAAATATGCCAGCGATCATTTTGACGTTTATAGTGCTGGGCTCGAACCCAAAGGGATCAATCCTTTCACGATTCAAGTGATGCAAGAGTTGGGTCTTGATCTCAGCGGACAGCGTTCGAAGCATGTGCGAGAATATCTGGGCAAAGTCAATTTTAACTACCTGATCACCGTCTGCTCCGATGCCGAAAAGAATTGCCCGACCATCTTCCCTGGAGTAAGCCAGCGGCTGCATTGGTATTTTGAAGATCCTGCAGCATTTCAAGGATCGGATAATGAAAAATTGCAGCAATTCCGACGAATAAGAGATGAAATTGATGAACGAATCAAAACATGGCTCAAAGAATTGGCCATCGATGTCAATGAATAGCAAATTATAATTAGGACTTAAAAATGGAACGACATTTTCATGAACAACTGCAACAGTTGAAAGAAACCCTGCTCAAAATGGCAGTGGCGGTTGAGACTTCGATCGGCAAGGCCATCGATGCGCTGATCGAAAGGGATGATCGGCTGACGCAAGAGGTAATCGCCGCCGATGAACGCATCAATAATTTGGAGGTGATCATCGACGAACAATGCCTGAAATTGCTGGCTACGCAACAGCCCATGGCGATCGATTTGCGATTTATCACTTCGGCCTTGAAGATCAATAACGACCTGGAACGGATGGGCGATCACGCCGTGAACATCGCCGAGATCACCCAGTTGCTCAACCAGCAGGAACCGCTCAAGCCGCTGATCGACATCCCCCGCATGGCGCAACTGGCGCAGTCCATGGTGAAGGACAGCCTGGATAGCTTCATCAACGGCGATGTGGAAAAAGCTCGCTCGGTCTGCATTCGAGATGATGAGGTCGATAAATTGAACGACCAGCTTTTTCGGGAATTGTTGACCTATATGCTCAGCGATAACAAAACCATCACCCGAGCGCTCGATCTCATTCTGGTCAGCCGCAATCTGGAGCGCATCGCTGATCTGGCGACCAACATTGCCGAGGAGGTCTATTTTATCTACAAGGCCCAGATGATCAAGCACCACGTGGATACCAAAAATTGGGACGATATCCGATCTCGCACTTGAAAAGTCACACGCTTCCAAAGGCTATTGATCTTTAAAAGCGTTCAATTGCTTTTGATAACCAAACCGAGCATCAGTACCAGAACTGATGCTTTTTTATTGCAATGAAACTTTTTGATGGTTAAATCATTGAAACTAAAGCCAAATTTGGAGGCCAAATCATGAAATGGCTCATCATCATTTCGCTATTATTTTCGACAGTGGCAATATCACAACCCCAATATGTCACCACCATTCATCCATTCAAATCCATCCTGGAGGAGGTGGTCGGCGATAGAGGGCAGGTTCACGGCCTATTGCCGCCAGGCGCATCGCCGCATACCTATGAGTTGCGGCCGTCTGATGCGAGAATCATCGAATCGGCCCGAGCTATTTTTTATGGCGCTGAAAACCTGGATGCCTGGGTGCTCAAGTTTCCCAACGCCAATCAAGTTGAGCTTATCAAACTGATCGATCCCTCGGCACTGATCTATTTTGACGAACCAACGGATCAGCCTCGATCTGCTGGTCGGCATGACCACCAGACTGGATCGAAGCACGACCATTCTTCTGGCGTAGACCCGCATTTCTGGACCGATCCATTGACGGTGAAAAGTCTACTGCCAGGACTGGTTCAAAAACTCAGCGCTTTGGATCCATCTGGAACTGCTGTTTTTAAAAGTAACGCCGAGCGATTTTCACGCCAATTGGATAGCCTGCATCATCAATTGAAAGCGATGCTGGCGCCAATTGCGGGCAGCAAAGTGATGATTTCGCATCCATTTTATCAATATTTTTTCAAACGCTATGACATCCATCTGGTGGGCATTGTGGAGGCGATCCCTGGCAAAGAGCCCACGCCGAGACAGCTCAAGGGCTATATCGATCAGGTGCGGCAGCAACACGTGAGAGCCATTTTCGATCACATTCAATTGCCCGATCGAGCGGCCAAATTGGTGGCGGAGGCAGCGGGCGTCAAGATCTGCCAGCTCGATCCGCTGGGGGGAGTATCAGGCAGACAGGGCTACGATGAGCTGGTGCTTTATAACGCCAGGTTGATTCTGGAGGCGCTGCGATGAGCGAGTTTGCCGTAGAAGTGAAGGATTTGCTGGTGAAATTTGGTGACCATGTGGCGCTATCGGAACTGGCGCTCGAGGTGCCCAAAAATTCATTCGTCGCCATTGTCGGTCCCAATGGGGCGGGCAAATCGACTTTTTTGAAGGTACTGTTGGGATTGATCCAGCCCACGGCGGGCGAGGTGAAGATTTTCGGCAAATCCCCACGCCAGGTCGATCCCAATCTGATTGGTTATGTGCCCCAATTCAAGACCATGGATCGCAGCTTTCCCGCTGTATCAATTGAACTGGTTTATACAGGATTGAGTCGAAAGTGGCCATGGCGCTTAAGCAAAGATGCCAGGACCAGGGCCTGTCAGGCATTAAGTCAGGTGGGGGCTTCGCATCTGGCCAATCGTCCCATTGGCAAGCTATCTGGCGGTGAGTTACAGCGGGTTTGTTTGGCTCGCAGCATCGTTCGTCAGCCCGAGCTATTGATGCTGGATGAACCCGCCACAGGCATCGATGCGGTCGGCGAAGAGGATATGTATCGCATGCTGGAGGCGTATCAGAAGGAATCTGGCGCCACGGTGCTAATGATCACCCATGATTGGCATGCGGTGACGCACCATGCCGATTATGTTTTGTTGTTGAATCGCAGGCAGATCAGTTTCGGGCCACCGACCCAGGCCTTGCAGGAAGATTATCTGCGCATGGCCTATGGTCACATCGGCCACCAGCATGCGCTGAGATTTTTGATGAATTCCAACGGGAAAAGTTGATTAATGAAATATTCTTCTACCACAGAATTAGAACGCCACAGAAATTTTGGTCTCAGAACCGCCAGTTGGCGGTCTGCCCTTTGGCGGAATGAAAGGTCTCAGAAATAAAGAATTGGGAAAAATTCTGTGTCCTTTCAGTTCTGTGACCAAAAATATTTCAATTCTGTGGGACATCATTTCTATGGGAGGTGGATATTTCTCCCACAGAATTGGAATGCCACAGAAATGATTTTTTGTTTTGGTCTCAGAACCGCCAGTTGGCGGTCCGCCCTTTGGCGGAATGAAAGGTCTCAGAAATAAGAATTAAAAAAAATTTCTGTGTCCTTTCAGTTCTGTGACCAAAGAATTTTCTATTTCATTTCTGTGAGATAACATTTCTGTGGGAGCTAATTCTTTTCAACATAATTTTGAATGTTAACGGTCAGGATTGCCAATGTTCGAACTTCTTCAATTGCCTTTCATGCAGCGGGCACTCATGGCTGGAGTGCTGGTGGGATTTTTGGCCAGCTACTATGGCGTGTTCGTGGTGCAGCGTGGCTTGAGCTTTTTGGGCAGCGGATTGGCTCATGCAGCTTTTGGAGGCGTTGCTTTGGGCTTATTACTTGGTTCAGAACCGCTGTGGATTGCTGTGCCTTTTACCGTATTGGTGGCGATCGCAATTTTCTGGGTTCGTGACAAAACTGAATTAGGTAGCGATACTGCAGTTGGGATCTTTTTTGCTGTCTCCATGGCCCTTGGTGTCGTATTTATTTTCCTTAAAAAGGAATATACCACTGACGCTTTCACCTATCTGTTTGGATCAATTCTGGCAGTAACCAGAATTGATATTGAGATTACCGCTGGCGTAGTATTCATAACGTTGCTCACCTTCCCACTATGGCGTAGATGGGCTTATGCCTCATTTGACCGAGAGCTCGCAGAAACTGATCATCTCGCCGTTAAACGGGATGATTATTTTCTCTCTGTCCTTATTGCGATAACGGTTGTCGTAGCGATCAAAGTCGTTGGAATTGTTTTGATCGCAGCCTTTCTCGTTATCCCAGCAGCCACATCGCGACTTATCTCCCGAACGTTTCGTCGCATGACGTTGCTTTCGGTCATCATCGGCATGATCAGCGCATTTGCCGGTCTTTTACTATCATATTATCTTGATGTCCCCAGTGGTGCCACAATTATCCTGCTGCAAGCGATCCTATTTTTTTTCGCTATGATATTAAGATCAATTGTAATTTTCTAACCTTGCAGCAAAAATTCATTTTGGATATCCAACTTTGTTTTAGTATATTTAATCATGAAGCTCAACAAATCGGTAAATTGGGTGCTTCGCAAGACAATTGGTTTGATTCAGCCAGCAGAACCAATCAGCCTACTTGGAAAACGAATTGTGCCGACTTGACATGAAATGAAAAAGGGCAATGGTTTCGTATGCGAGAGCTGTTGGCTCAATATCCAGATGATTAAAAAATGCGATGAAGTGGGTTTGCCAGAGGATCCGTGCTTTTATCATCATAATTCAGAGGCGTGCAAGCTTTATTGGAGTAACAAGGAGTTAGTTGGTTAGAAATCATAAACAATTGAAGTCAGCACAAGATTATCTGTTTCACATTTTCCAGCATAAGGCATGGATCCGGTTGTTCGATGATGAGAGATATCGCTAAAAATTTGAAAGATGCAGCGTTGGTTTTTCAAAATCATGATACGCTTCTGCAAGGCAAACCAACTACGAATATTAGACGGTTATGCTTACGGATGCAGCGTCTTTTTGATTTTGATGCGTGAAAGTTGAAAAGCTGCCTCAAGTTGCAGGCATGACATTTGAATAGAGAATTCTATTACGTGGAAAAAGATGAGATTTATTATCACTCTGGAGGAGAGATGGAATTAGGTTTATCGGGAAAAATTGCCATTGTGTGTGGAGCGAGTCAAGGGTTAGGATATTCGGCTGCAAAGGAACTGTCCCAGGAAGGTTGCACCGTTCTGATCTGTTCCCGAGATAAACATCGTATCGAGTCCGCAGCCAAAAAGATCGAACAAGCATCTGGTAAGCCAGTCTATCCGTTCGTCGTGGATCTGAGGAATACAGAACAGATACGTCGGTTTGCAAATTACGCGATTGAGCAATTCCGCACGATTCATATTTTGGTGAATAATACGGGTGGTCCATCGTCGGGATTTTTCATGGATTTCACAGAAGCGGATTGGCAGGGGGCTTTCCAAAATACCCTGATGAGCGCAGTAACTCTAACGCGTCACATTCTGCCAGTGATGCAGCAAAATCAGTGGGGAAGAATCATCAATTTGCAATCGATTGTCGTCAAACAACCTATCGATGATCTCATTTTGTCAAACTCCATCCGCATGGCCGTGGTGGGATGGGCCAAGACGCTCGCCAATCAATATGCTCAGTACAACATCACCATTAATACAATTGCGACAGGGTATACGCTTACTGAACGTTTGTCCAATCTGGTCAATGCGATCGCTCAGAAAGAAAATAGCTCGGCAGAGCAGGTATTGGGTCGCATCACCGCTAAAATCCCAGCCAGGCGTTTGGCAAATCCCGAGGAAATTGCTGCCTTAGTGGCATTTTTGGCATCTGAAAGAGCAGCTTATATCACTGGAACGACGATACCAGTGGATGGAGGTGTGGTGCAAAGCATGTTGTAACCTGAAAGGGGAATGGTGGGATATCGGAATAAGGCGGAGCAAATCGCTAACTGGGATAACTCCCAAGTAGTCGACTTGGAGCTGCTTGGTTGAAATGAATAGATCAAGTATTATACCCTTATGAGGAAAACTAACCATGAAAACCATCATCGAACCTTTTCGAATCAAAATGGTCGAGCCAATCAAGATGACCACCCGAGCACAGCGTGAGGAAATTTTGCGCCAAGCTGGCTTTAATTTATTTTTAATTGATGCAGAGAATGTGATTATCGATTTGCTCACAGATAGCGGGACGGCCGCCATGAGCCATGACCAATGGGCTGGGATGATGCGAGGCGACGAGTCCTATGCTGGCGCCAAAAGTTTTCACCGTTTTTACGATAAAGTTCATGAGATCACCGGGTTTAAACACATTATTCCAACGCACCAAGGAAGGGCGGCCGAACGAATTTTGTTCGAACTCGTGGCTGGCCCTGGTAAATATATCCCTTCTAATACTCACTTCGATACCACTCGCGCTAATATCGAATATCATGCTGCCGTAGCTGTTGATCTCGTTATTGATGAAGGCAAAGACCCCCAATTGATCCACCCGTTCAAAGGAAATATCGATCTGGTTAGATTGGAAAATTTTATTAAAGCGAAGGGTGCGAAAAATATCCCGCTCGGCATGTTGACGGTCACAAACAATACAGGTGGGGGACAGCCAGTTTCCATGGAGAATATTCGCAAGACCAAAGAATTGTTATCGCGCTATGGGATTCCTCTTTTTTTGGATGCATGTCGCTTTGCGGAGAATGCATATTTTATCAAAAAACGTGAGCCAGGATATGCGAATAAATCTTGCAAGGAGATCGCTCAAGAAATGTTTTCGTATGCCGATGGCTGTACGATGAGTGCCAAAAAGGATGCACTGGTCAATATCGGTGGATTTTTGGCGATGAATGATGACGATCTCGCTATGCGAGCCAGAAATGTGCTGATTGTGACCGAAGGATTTCCCACTTACGGCGGTCTGGCTGGTCGTGATCTTGAGGCAATTGCCCAAGGATTGGATGAAGTGCTACAAGAGGATTATCTGCAGTATCGCATTCGCACGGCCGAGTACATGGGCGAGCATCTGGATTCCATCGGTGTTCCTTATGTGAAACCGCCAGGCGGTCATGCTATTTATTTGGATGCCAGGGCCTTTGCTCCCCATATTCCAGTTGAGCAGTTCCCAGGCCAGGCAGTTGCCTGCCAGCTATATTTGGAAGGCGGCATCCGTTCCTGCGAGATCGGGGGGATCATGTTTGGGAGAACGGATCCAGAGACAGGGGAATACATCCCACCAGCCATGGAACTGGTGCGACTGGCATTCCCACGACGGGTTTATACACAAAGCCATTTCGATTACGTCCTGGAGGTAATCGAATTGGTATATCAGCAACGTCACAAGTTACGGGGGTTCCGATTCACCTATCAAGCCCCATATTTGAGACATTTCACCGCCCGATTTGAGATGGTAGAGTAGCTGGTTTATCATGGCAAGCAAATTTTCATCGCCGATATACCATCATTTCAATTAGGAAGGGAGCTGTAAATTCGAATGTCTCGAGAAAGGGGAGAAAACTCATCTCAGGAATTATGGTTCGATCAAATTTTCTCGATCGCTATCGAATTTCTTCTTTCAGACGCGGTGCAAATGTTGCATAAAACGACTTATTGGCTAATTAAATCGAATATAGATCTTCGATCAACGCAAAATTTGTCTAATGTCACGCAATCTTGATTTTATCGTTTTGACGCTATCTCCCATGTACGGTTAGGAATTTTGTTAAAAATACTCCCGAAATCTATCGCCAAAGATTTAGAGGCTAATCTGAGATCCCATATTTTTAACAAATGAGAAGAAATGAATATCGCAAGTTCCAAGATAAATAGCTCAAGTCGAGGGGTAAGGAGTTAGATGAAAAAATAATTATGAAAATCAAAAAAGTAGTTGCTTTTTTGTTTTGAATATATTATATTGAAGCCGTTAATTCATGGTACACTGAAGTTTTGCTTTTCTGTTTGAGCGTATGGTTTCGAAAAGACATCCTTGGTGAAAAAGACGATTCGTGGCGAGCAGGCGGTCTATTTGTTCGACACGATTTTTTTTTGCCAGCGACAGATTGGCAAGAGTGGTGTACGCAACACCCATCAATTTTTTGTAAGGATTCATTCAATGGAAACAGGTACTGTAAAGTGGTTCAATGGCGCAAAAGGCTATGGCTTTATCACTCGCGAGAAAGGCGATGATGTCTTTGTTCATTACAAAGCGATCGTGGGCGAAGGTTACAGAACACTGCAAGAGGGCGAGCAAGTCCAATTCGATGTCGAACAGGGACCGAAAGGTTTGCAAGCAGCCAACGTCAGAAAAATCTAATTGACGACCACTTTAAACAAACCCTGGTCGATTTGGCCAGGGTTTTCTGTTTAGCTACACGATGATTCAAGGAGCGATTTATGAACCAAGCTCTCTCGCTATCGAAGAAAATCGGATTCTGGATAGTTGGTATTGGATTTTTATGGTTGCTGGCTGGGGCTCAAATTCATGGTCAGGCCCATGGTCCAGCAATGCCCGAACGTATTATCTTAAATTTAACCGATCGCCCAGCGACCAGTCAGGCGATTACTTGGCGGACGCAAGCCCCGATCGCGACGCCCCAGGTGCAATTCGTTCTCGCACGCTCCACACCCGATTTGGAGGGCGGAGCGAGGGTTTTCAAGGCGCGTACCGATACGCTTCACCACAGCGGTCAAATGATGTATTATCATTCTGTGAAATTGGACTCCCTGCAGCCCAATTCGCTCTACGCGTATCGCGTCGGCGATGGGACGGTATGGAGCGAATGGAATCAGTTTCGAACTGCAATGGGCAATGAAGGGCCATTTCAATTTGTGTACATCGGCGATCCCCAGAACGACATCCTTTCAATTTGTTCTCGCGTATTTCGCGCCGCCTACCAAAAGTCATCAGAGGCCCGATTCTGGCTATTACCAGGTGATCTCGTCAACGACGGCGGTAATGATGACGAATGGCACCAGTTTTTTGATGCGCTGGGTTGGATCTCTCGGACAACGCAATTGCTCATGCTGCCAGGAAATCATGAATATGTTAAGATCAAGCGCGATGGGGAAACCACCCGATCGCTGACCCCGCTATGGCGACCCCAATTCTCGCTTCCGAGCAATGGACCCGTCGGCCTCGAGGAGACGGTTTATTATTGCGATTGTCAAGGCGCTCGAATCATTGCATTGAATGGGAATGAAGGACTGGAGCTCCAAGCGGCATGGTTGGATGATGTATTGAAAAACAATCCTAACCGATGGACCATCGTTGCCATTCATCAACCCTTATATTCTGCGGCCAAGGGCCGAGACAATAAAAATCTCCAGGAATTGTTTTTGCCGTTGTTCGACAGATATGGTGTCGATCTGGTGTTGCAGGGGCATGATCATTGTTACAGCCGATCCTACAAGCTCCGAGCAGGAAAAATCGTCGATGATCAATCCCCTGGAACCGTGTACGTGGTATCGGTCAGTGGTCCGAAAATCTACGAATTGAATTTGCTCTATCGCTCCTTGATGGCTAAAATGGATGCTGGAAAGCAGTGGTACCAGATTATTTCGATTCATCATGATCAATTGAGCTTTGAGGCTTGGACAGCCGACGGTGAATTGTTCGACTCATTCGAGTTGAGAAAATAATCGTGACCGATTTTTGATAGCAAATTTCCGATTTATAGATTGCTTCAAAAAAAAGGATATTTGTTCGGCCCACAAGCTGGCCAAAATGAGCGAAAATCAAGATCAGGCGAACAGGAATATTATGGAATTTTCCCCATCTGTTTACGAGCATGCAGCTAGCCTTATTCAAAAATCTCCTTGGGAAACCTCCAGGGACAGCGAGCTTCTATTTCAGGCCCATCGAACCGCCTTTGAGCTATATCATCATTCACCCGTGATCGTTGGGATCGATATTTATAATCTGGAGCCAGAGGCTTATGGTGCAATTGTTCAGCAGCCGACGCTCAATGGTATTCCAGCGATCACCCATCCGATCTGCTCCTCGGCACGAGACATAATTGAACTACCATTATTTGAACCTAGTCGTGCTGGACGCATTCCGATGGTTCTGGATGTTGGATCGCGCTTAGCAAGTTCGCTTCCTGAAGCCGACGTGAGAATTCCTGTGAGCGGCCCTTTTTCCATCGCCAGCAATCTGGTCCAGTTTGAGGTGCTGCTGTTGGAAATTCTCACCATCCCAAATGTGGTGTTGGAAGCGCTCCATCATCTGGTGGCAGGCCAGGTGAATTTCTGCAAAGCGATTGTCGAAAAGGGATTGGACATCGCCTTTTTTGAATCAGCGGCCACGCCGCCCATTATTTCGCCGCAAATTTTTCGCGACATCTGCCTTCCACCCCTAAAATCCATTCTTCAGCAGGCCGAATTGATTGTTGGGCATCCTGTGCCATGCATCATTGGCGGCAACACTGCTCCAATTTTGGACGCGATCATAGAGACTCGTACAGGTTATGTGATCTGTCCTTCAGAGACCGACCAGGAGTTGTTCATGACGCAAATGGAACAATATCCCGAAGTGATGGTGCGGGTTAACATGAACCCTTCGATCCTTTCGGAGGGGGATTTGAATGCCGTATTAGTAGAGGCCGATCGGGTGATTGCTTTAGCAAAACGGCGCAAAAAGTCGTGTATTGGGACCGGGGTATTGCCTTACGAGACCGAGCCTGAAATCGTTCTAAAAGTGAAAGAATATATCGCTCAACACTGATCTAAAGTTGCTACTGAAAAAATGTCATGGTCAACAAAGCTGTTATGTTCATTGGGCTCAAATAGCGATTTGCTGGGAATAATTAAGGTCAGCTTCGATTATTAGTAGAGACTTTGGATTAAGAGTTTTTTTGTTGGTCGAAGAATTCAAAATAAAGTTGTTCGATTTTCGAGCAGATTGGTTTCCAGTCGTATTGTTCGACTATAAAATTTCTGGCGCGGCGTGCCATGATCTTCACCTGTTCTGGATGTTCAAAAGCCCAGCGGATTTTTTCTCGTAACAATACAGGATCATTCGGTTTGATTAATAAGCCTCCGTGATCGGGAAAAAGTTCACGGACACCAGCAATATCCGAAGTGATGCAAGGCACTTCTAAAGCAATCGCCTCCATGATGCAATTGGGAGTTTTATCCACTAATGTAGGCAAGACGAAAAGATCGGCTGATCGAACGTATTGAATGTTCTGTTCCCAACTTAGGTTTCCCAGAAAATGGATCCGTGGATGGCCGTTCGCAAGCTGCTTCAACTGCTGTTCCTCTGGTCCCGTGCCCCCTATGACCAAATGTGCGTCTATCGCATCGAGAATTGGAAGACAGGCCTCAATCAATACATCAAGACCTTTATATTTCACCAATCGTACCCCGACATAGATTAAATACCGATAGCCAAGTTGAGTTTTGATGTCTTCAAAATTTTTCCGTTTTAGCAGCTCCGTGTCGATTCCGTTGGGGATATATCTGACCTTTGGATAAAACAGTTGCCAGTGCTGCGCAAGCATATCTGATAAATATTGTGCGGCAGTATAGACGCGGTCATTTTTGAAGAAGAACTTTTTTTCAATGGCCAAAATGAGTTTGAGGATACCACGGGCATTCTTCCAGATATGATTTTCGCCCAATGCAGGATCAAGCTGATTTTTTAGGTTGGAATTGCACATGTATTCGTAGGTCATGCTCCCCCCGAAGGCATAGATACTGGGCTTATTATACCAGAATTTTGTGATCAAGCCTGCAATCCCAGTGGCAGCATCATAAAAGTGAAAGATATCAGGTTTTATTTTGATGCTTATCTGAATTCCTTTGAGGGCAATTGCCAGGCAGAGCAATAAGAAATAGAGCCCTGAACCTCGATTTTTCATAAATGGTACCTTTACCCGATGAATCACATAACCATCATCTACCCGTTCGATCATTTTCAGTCCTGGGGCATGCTCACAAAGCACATAAACCTGGTGCCCTCGAGTTCTGAGGTATTGGCACAAATAATGAGCGCTCTTTCCTGCCCCCCCAGCCAGCGGCGGGAATTTACTGCAATAGATAATGACCTTCATTTTGCCGCCTCAGAATTATTTTTGAGCAGCTTTTGAATGAGCAGATTTTTTTGATGAATCGATAGCTGTGTTAATCGGAGACTATTGTTCAGTGAGTCTAATAGCAGGCCCATGAAAAAGATAATGGCAGAGAGTAAGATACAGATCGCCGTAAAAATAGCGAGGCCCAGATGATACATGTGACCAGTCATTAGAAAAATAATGAAAATGTCCAGTCCGCTTGCCATCCCCGCAATGAAGAATATCATGGAGAGAATAAAAAAGAACATCATGGGATTATAATCGCGAAACAGGGTGATAATGCTATAAAGGATTAGAAAGCCATCTCCCCAAGTGCTCAGTTTCGAAACTGATCCTTTTGGGCGATGTCGGTATTCGATTGGCATGTCCAAAATCTTATAGCCTTCTTGCAAAGCTCGGATCGTCAATTCAACTTCCAGTTCAAATCCTCTGGCCAATAAAGTCAAATCTCCCAGCATCTTCCTGCTGATGATTCGATAACCCGATAGAACATCCTTTAATTTGACCCTAAAGATCAGATTGATGAGGGTGGTTAAAATTCGGTTGCCAATTCGGTGAGAAAAGGTGAAGGAACTTTTGCTGGCTTGCTTGCGAGTCCCAATGACCATATCTGCTTTATTCTGAATAACTGGAGCTATTAACTCGCGAACGTTTGAAGCACAATAAGTGGTATCGCCATCGACCATCACATAGATATCGGCATCCACTTCCTCGAACATGGTTCGGATCGTAAATCCTTTGCCTTGCCTGCCGCAGAAAATGACCTCTGCCCCTGCCTCTCGTGCTCGTTTTGCTGTCGCATCGTCACTGTTATTGTCTCCGACATAGATTTTCGCTTCGGGCAGCGCTGTTTTGAATTCTGTTACGACATCGGCGATAGTCATTTCCTCATTATAGGCGGGGATAATAACTGCCAGTTTCATAATAGCTCCTCAGAAGTATGGATTCATCGCTCATGTATATCGGTATGTCCCGTTCATTTTTTTCCCCCGAATCGCTTTTATTTTAGTTTGATTTTATATAAGCGCAAGCATGGCGGAATGAGCAAAATTCTTGATGAGCATTAAGCAAAAAGGTTTGGTTATTACCTAAATTCTCAAATTTAAGACTGAAATCAATCATGGAATATCAGATTGAAACGATTGTTACTCGATCAGCTGTGCATCCCAGAACTATCGGCAGAATGCCATAACGCTATTTTAGCGAAGGAAAACGCTTCCACTCATCAATCTGAGGTGTCGCTCCGATCATTCAAAAATGAGATAGAACTGGGGGATAGATGGTATTTGCGGGGCGATAGAGCTGTCTGGTTCTTTTTTTAATCGATTTTGATTGCTACCATGGCATGAATTATGCATTTGGGAGTGAAAAGATAATTCTTTTGAGCTGGATTTGACGAGGAGGTTTATCTATGCAATCAAAGGCAATTTTGCTCGTATCTTTGTGCACCTGGTTCGTCATGGGCACCATGGGTTGCGATCGAGAACCCACCAAGCCTTCAAATCGGACTGGCCATATCATCGTTCATTTGACCGACGCCCCAGCGCGCTTCGATGCGGTTAATATCACCTTTTCCGAAATCAGCGCCCATATTGATTCTGATTGGGTGAATGTAGAGCTCGAGTCCGATTCGACTGTGAATTTGCTGGATTATGCCAATGGCAAGACGCTGGTTCTGGCGCAAGGAGACGTACCAGCAGGTCATTACACCCAAATTCGGCTAAAAATCAAATCAGCGCAAATCGCCATAGATGGACTGACGTATCCGTTGGATGTGCCAAGTGGTGCACAATCGGGTCTTAAATTTAGGCTTAATCTAGATGTCCAACCAGGCAGTTCCTACGAACTTGTTATTGATTTTGATGCCAATCGGTCGATCCTCGTAACTGGGCCTAAAAATAATCTAGCAAGTTATAAATTGAAGCCATGTATTCGGGTCCTTTCAAAGGCAATGACTGGCTCCATTACTGGAACGGTCAGCAATGCCAGAGATTTGCCTGTTGCTTATGCCATCCAAAGCGCTGATACCATTACGTCGACAATGACCGATCCAGATAATGGAAGATTTTTGCTAGCCTTTCTACCAGAAGGAAACTATACGGTGTCACTCCGTGATACACTTGGACGAGCTTTCAGCAAAGATTTCGTTCTTGTTTCACCTGGCAAAAGCTTTGATCTGGGGATAATCACTTTGCAATGAATGACTGATCTTTCGGCTGAGTCTTTTTGATGAAATTGAGGGTTCGAGTTATTTTTTGGAGGATATGGTGAGCGTGCTGTGGAGAAAAAGCACATTCTGGATAGTGGGGTTATGGTGTGTTTTACTGTCTCAAGTAAATCATGTATCCAGCCAGGTTTTATCAACGAACCAAGTCTGGTCTGTTGATACAGTCTTTGCCTTTGATGAGAGCATGCTTGCACCGCTAGCTCAAAAAGTTGTCATTACCGATGCCCCTGGCAGAAAGGGGAAGGAGTTTCGGGATACAACCATCTATGTCAACAGCGAGCTGCGGCTTTATGCAGCACTCTATAACAATGGAAAATATAAAAGCGAGGCCAAAGTTGATTGGCTCTGGGCTGATACAACATCGCATCGCTTCACAGCATCAGATACCAGCCAATACCTTGGTTTTGGATCAACCATCATTTTTAAGCCGAAAAAGACTGGGGCTGGTTTCATCTTTGTTAAAAACTTGCCGAACGCGATGGGGGATTCTACCGGTAAAATAACAATCATCACACTCGAAAAACTAAAGATCACACCAGCCTGGTCTGACAAAAATACCATTACACAAGGACAGCAAAATATTCCTGTCTATTTTGAAGTGGAAAATACCGGCGAATTCCCTATAAAAGTCCAAGAAGCCAGCCTACAGTTCCTAAAATACGATTCTATCCTTTTATCCGATCAATATCTCGTTCATCGGATTGATACTGTTACTACGATCATTTCCAATGAAAAGCGTCGATTTGAATTTCTGGTTGATATTGAAATGGATGCCGATACGGGTAGAGTTTCCATTGATATTCAGCTAATGACTGGAGAAGCATTCTATCATGGTATCGAACCGAAACACGTTTGGGAGGTGCAATCCCCTCCGCTGCTTGTGATTACGCAAATTGAGGCACTGACGGAACAGATATTTCCAGGTCAGCAGAACGTTTTCGTGGTAATGCACGTTTCGAATTGGGGAGGGGCTACTGTTGGCTCACTCTTGGCAAGTCTGAATTTTTGGCGCAATGGTCAGGATGTTTCAAACCAATATCGCTCTCAGATGAGTGAGCTGAACCCTAAGACTCTTCCTGGGTGGAGCAGCGCGCAACTCCATCTGATCGTTCAGGTCGACCCCACCGCCACTTACGGAACTGTAGTGATTAATGGCACTATCACGGCGCAAGATCTCAATACTGGCATTTGGCATCGCGACAGCGGAGCCGATCGGCCCGGAAGCTGGCTGGTGACGCAGTCGCTGGCACAGGTCGGAATTCTGTCAACCCGAGCGAGATGTCCTAATCTCGATGCGAATGGCGACGGAGAGGTCAATTTGGGACAAATTTTTGCTGTTGAAGTCATCGTCGGCAACCAAGGTACGGATGATTTATCGTCAGTTGTCCTCTCATTGCGATCAGATGGGACATCAAAATTTTTAAATGGTCCGAAACAGGTGATATCTCGGCTCAATAGATTCCAGGTCGATACACTCACTTTTGCTATCGAAGCCTGGGCAGAGGAGATCCCTTCAGTCGAAAAATGGGTGGCGCGGATCGACAGCGCGATTTCGGTCTCAGGTGCAAAAGCGACGATCTCGCCTGCGGTCGATTCCCTGTCCCAAGTGAAGATTTTTCGTCCGACCAGACTAATTCTAACCGTCGAACTCGAACAGACCACCGTTCCAATCGCAAGCAGTTTCGAGGTGATGGCAACCGTCACGCACTCGCCTGAAAGCTCCAGCTTCGATAATTCTGGCAAGTTGATTATTCATTTACCGCAAAATTATGGCCTCATCTCTGGAGATTCTATCCGATCGTTTCAATCGAATGGAAAAGTGACTTGGAGCATCAATGCACCGAGCTATCCGAGCGGCCCAGATACCATAGCGATCTCTATCCTCCAACTCCCAAAGGATCGAAACGACCCAAGCAACTTCGCACAGATATTAAAGAGGACGAGTTGGATTGTTGTTCATACAGTGGAAAGTACCATCGACATCGTTGAGGTTGCTATCATCGAGCCAATTGGTGCGAAAGACAACATTGTCTCTACGGATCAATTGCTGCAGGTCAGGGCCAAGATCCGACCGGAACTTGTCGAAAATGTAACTGTTCACATCATCCCTCCTGATGGCTTTGAAGTTTTAGAAAATAACCCAAAGGCATTGAAAGCCGATTCAATCGCTTGGTGGTTACGAGCACCGAGTTATCAAAGCGGTTGGCCTCAGCGGCTGAAAATTAAAGCACTCGGCAATGTAAATCGAGATATGGATCGAATCATAATGGTAGTCGATTCTTCCTTGGCAATTCTGACCGTCGCGCGAGCAAACTTGAAGGTAATGGCAAAAATCATTGATCCAGCCAGTGCAATTCAAGGCAGAATTTCTCCGGGTTTATCTTTTACCATTCAAGGGGACATCATCAATTCTGGACAAGCTGGTATTTATGGCGCCTGTTCGTTGCGCTTGGATCTTCCTGATCAGCGCTTGTTTCGAGTCATTGGCGATTCGATCATCCCTTGGGTGGATCTTCCTATAGTGTGGACTGTATCCACCAGTGAACAACTCGATGCAGTCCCAAGAATCATCAAAATCTGGCTTCACGAAACTCCGTTGGATGAAAACAGCGATGAAGAGGCCTGGGTGGCTGACGATCATCGAGTCGCCGACGTGCCAGTTTTCGTTGCTGCAAACTCCTTGGAACTGCAAATTCACCAACTGCCAGGCGTCGGTCCCAAAGTCCTTGCTCCCAACATATCGGAAAATATGATGGCAATCGAGTTCAAGCATTTAGGTAACGAAATAGGTTTTCCGATTTCAATCCAGGCGCTGAAATTCGATATCGAGGATGAAAGAGGCAACCATATTGATCCAACAACCGTGATGACCAAGCTCAAAGTCCTTGATGGACAAATTACCTTGGGCGATGCGGTTTCTGTTTCGAACAATCCTGTTGAGGTTTCGATGACTAGTCCGATAACGCTTGAGGCGAATGAGCAGCGACAAATCATTATTCAGGTAGATTGCAGTCAGCATCTTTCAAAGCCATTTCGGATCCATCTCAAAGACGAAACCTCTCTGAGCATTCAGGCTCTTTTGCCGATCAAGTTTGTAGATGAATTCAGAAATCCGATCAGCATTTTCAATTTACGTTCCCAATGTCCAGTGATCATCGCAGATGACCTAAAGCGTTCGTTCCTTAATTATCCAAATCCCTTCGGAACAAAAGATCGTCCGAAAACGCATTTCATTTATTTTCTTTCCAAAGACAGCGATATCGAGCTGGAGATTTATACCTTGTTAGGTGAACTGGTATACCGCTGCCAATATAGTCGAGCCCAGCCCCAAGGAAGACGCGGATTGCATCAAGGTGAGGATCTCATTTGGGACGGTTGCAATTTGCTTGGTTATAAGGTGCTCAATGGCGTCTACGTTGCGCGAATTGAAACAAGTTCTGGTGAATCC
The DNA here is from genome assembly GCA_034506395.1 of candidate division KSB1 bacterium. Classification (NCBI taxonomy): domain Bacteria; kingdom Pseudomonadati; species Candidatus Zhuqueibacterota bacterium. Next base: position 21,771 of record JAPDPQ010000046.1, read on the forward strand.
GCATTGACTCGAGTAGCTGTAATTAAATGAGCTTTGCTATCGTATTATGGATGCAGCCCCCAATTTTATCTTTAGTCAGCTTATTTTGGAATAAACCAATTTAATGAAAGATCCGTTTCCTTCATTTGATCGCAGTTGAAATCTATTAAAGAAATTAATTGAGTTCTGTGCTAATTTCGCTTCACCATTTAACTGGACTGAGGAATGCTTTTGGTTGGAATGCACTGGAAATTTTTGGAAATAATGTCATCAGAATAAGAGGTTGGCAGAATCGCATCTTTCGATAATGAAATCCAACGAATCAAGTCTCAACCTAAAGAAAAATTGTAAAGTTTCTATAAGGCGCCGCTTATTCGATAATCTCGCTTCACAGCACTCCTTCAAAAGTAAATTTGCGTTCCTCCTGGATCAAAATAACACCTATCGGGTTAAATAAATACGATGATGCATAATTGGATATAAACGAAATTTTCTGGCTTAAAGAGAATGGGCGATCGATACTCAAGCAATATTATCCCTCTGAAATCCAGCCTCCGCACCCGCCTGATTCTGGTGTTCGTTGTATCGGTCCTTACGATTTTTCTCATTGCTGGCTATTATCTCCTCTGGGAGATTCGGGCCACGCTGGATGCGGCGTTAGGAAAAAATTTGGAAACCATGGCAAAAGTTATCGCCCTGGAGATCGATCCCAATTTTCTTCTTTACCTCCAACCAGGTGATGAGAGCTCTCGCACCTATCAAAATATTTTAGCCACGCTGCAACGGTTTCAAAGCGCTACCAACATTACTCGAATTTATCTGTTTGGCAAAGATTTTCGTTCGATTGTCGATTCGGATCCGATGGTTGCGATTGGGCAGGAATTGGTGCAGCTTAAATTCAATCAATCTGAAGTGGCTGCGGTTTTCAATGGACTCACGGCCAGTTCGACGCTGTTCGAAGGCAGGGATGGAAAATTGTATAAAACAGGCTTTGCGCCGATCAAATCCAATGGGGAAATTGTAGCGGGTGTCGCCGTGGAAGGCAGCGCTGAGATGCTGAACGTGGTGCGATCGATCCAGAAAAATTTGGTGTGGATGGGACTGGTGATTATGCTGGCGGGAATCATCATCGGAGGGATTTTTGCCAGTCGGATCACCAATCCCATCAAGCGGCTGGAGGCGGCTGCGGGGGCGATCAGCGGTGGAGATCTGCAGCATCCGATCCCTGAGTTCGGCAGAGACGAAGTCGGCTTTTTAGCCCGCACCATGGAGGAGATGCGTCAGAATATTCTGGAGCGGGACCGACAGCAGCAGGCCATGCTGGCGGGTGTGGCGCATGAAATTCGCAATCCGTTGGGAGGCATCGAGCTGTTTGCGGGCCTGCTGTCCAGCGAGGTGCAAAACAATGATCTGATAAATTACGCCCAGAAGATTTTGAAAGAGGTCCAGAATTTAAAGGCGATCATTCAAAATTTTCTTGATTACGCCCGACCGCTTCCTGCCCAGCGGGTCAAATGTGATATTCGCTCGGTCTGGAATGAAGCCATCGGTTTATTGGCAGGGGAATTGCATCAGATCCAGTTACAATTCAATTCGCAATCCGAAGGGATATTTGCTCTGGCCGATCCCCAGCATCTGAAGCAGGTGTTTTTGAACCTCATCAAAAATTCCATCGATGCCATGCCCAATGGTGGAACGATTTTTGTCCATTTAACTTCCCAGCAGGATCGGGTTAAAATTTCGTATCAGGACACAGGCAAGGGAATCCCCGCCGAACTGGCAGAGCGCATCTTTCAGCCATTTTTTACCACAAGAGAGAAAGGCACGGGTTTGGGGCTGGCGATTGTCAAAAATTTGATAACGGAGAATGGGGGGAGTATTCGATATGTTCCATCGAATGAAACTGGGGCGAGGTTTGAGGTGGAGTTGGTGAGATATGTGGCATAGGGGATGGAGCAAGGCGCTCGGGGCATGGAGCATGGCGAATGGATTAAAAAAATAGACATCTGCACAATGTGGATAGCTGTCATTCCGAACCGCCAGTTGGCGGTGAGGAATCTGGTTTTTCAACTGAGTGAGTAAGAAATAGAGATTCCTCACTCCGCTGCGCTTCGTTCGGAATGACAATCAATTTTAATCCTGCAGAAGTCTAAATGACAATAGAAAAGGAGCAAATTTTGGCAAGGATTCTAGTCATCGAAGACAACGACACCATGCGAGAGGGAATGGTGGCGATCATCGGGAAGATGGGGCATGAGTGCGATGCCGTCAGCAGCGGTCAGGCAGGGCTGGCACTGTCCGAGAAAAAGGCGTTCGATCTGATCGTGACCGATTATCGTATGGAGGGGATGGATGGCCTGGAGGTGTTGAAGCAGAGCAAATTGAAAGCGCCAGGGACCGAGGTTTTGATCATTACAGCGTATGGCACGATCGAGCTGGCGGTCGAGGCGATGAAGTTGGGCGCTGTGGATTTCATTACCAAGCCGTTCTCGCATGACGAGTTCAAATTGAAAATCGAGCGCATTCTGGAGCGGATTCAGGAGCGGAAGGAGCTGGCTCGCATCTCCGATGAAAACATCTACCTGCGGGATGAACTCGAGGAGCAATTTAATTACGGCGAGATCATCGGCAAGTCCCGAGCCATGCAGGAGGTCTATCGCACCATTGAAAAGGTAGCGGCCACGGATTCATCGGTGCTGATCTACGGCGAGAGCGGTACGGGGAAGGAACTGGTGGCCCGTGCCATTCATAAATTGAGTCCCCGAAAGGATAAGCCGTTCATCCGAGTGAACTGCGGCGCCCTGGTGGAAAATCTGCTGGAATCCGAATTGTTCGGCCATGAGAAAGGGGCGTTCACGGGTGCCATGAAACGCAAAAAAGGTCGCTTCGAGCTGGCGCACCAGGGCAGTATTTTTCTGGACGAGATCGGCGATATTTCGCCCAATATGCAATTGAAGCTGTTGCGGGTATTGCAGGAGAAGGAGTTCGAGCGAGTGGGCAGCGAGGAGACGATTCAGGTGGACGTCAGAATTTTAGCAGCCACCAATAAGAATCTGTCTGAATTGGTGCAGCAGGGGAAATTCAGGGAGGATCTGTACTATCGGCTGCACATCATTCCCATTTATTTGCCGCCGCTGCGGGAGCGAAAAGAAGATATTCCGCTGTTGGTTCAGCACTTTATCAAGCAATTAGCAGCGGAATTGAAGAAGCCTGCTCAGGCGATTACTGATGCGGCCATGGAAAAATTAATAAATTATCCCTGGCCTGGCAATGTTCGAGAGCTGGAAAATGTGATTGAGCGGGCCATCGTGCTAAGCGACAAAGCCGTGATCGATGCAGCGGATCTGCCGATCCTACCAGCCACGGGTGCTGAACGCTTGCCAGGCGATTTACTGGATCGGTTTGGGTACAAGCTCAATGAAACGCTGGCAGCGGTTGAAAAGCAGTTGATCGAGAAGGCGATGAATGAAACACAGGGGAATAAAAACCAGGCGGCAAAGTTGTTGGGGATTGGGACGAGTTTGTTGTATTATAAATTGGAAAAGTACGGAATCATCTCCAACTGACAGAGACGACCCAATGGATGATTTCGATTTTGGATTTGCGATTTTAGAAATTGATTTTGAAATAAAGTTCCCACAAATGATAGAACAGCCACGGATTATTTTTCAAAAATATATGGAAGCAATATCATTTTTGGGAAAAAACAAGATGAAAAATAGCATCTGTTGCATTGTTTTCTGTGCACTGGCGATTGGCATCAAGCCAAGCAAATTCGTGAAAAGACGCTGTCATTCTGAGGAGCGCAGCGACGAAGAATCTTTTCAATAAACGCACCTGTTCTCGTTGAATCTTGGAATTCTTCGCTCTCCGCCTGGCGGACATAGGCGTCAACCTAAGAGAGGAATATTATTCTGGGAGATCCACCAAATGCCTATTAGCGTCCACATAAGATATTTTTTTCTCAGAGACCGCTAAAGCGGTCAGCAACTCTGTTTAATTTATCATTGACGCCCGAATTAATTCGGGCGTCAATGATAAACTCGTATTACTATCAATAACCGTTTTAACGGTTGTAATATTTTTGAGCTTAGGTTGACGCCAAAGGCCTGGCGGCAGATCGCTCAGAATGACATGTCAATCGCAGTTTGACGCAAATCGCCATCTGGCGGATTGGAAAAAATATTCGGTAAAGCAAAATGAAAAAATTAATCATAATCGGAATTCTGTTTCTGATTAGCGCTTTGCTCTATTCACAGCAACTAAACATCGATCTGGCCAAGCAAAATGAAAGACAGCTTGCGGCGCAACTCGAATCGCTCCAAATCGAAAAAACGAGATACCTCCACCAGAGCGATTCCCTGGCTGCACTGATTCAGCAGCTCAAGTCGAAGCAAGATTTGAACATCTTTCAGCGGCGGCGATTGGAGCAATTGCTGAAATCTTCGCAGGAGCTTGATCAGAATATCCTTGCCGTTGATCAAAAAATTGAAAAAGCTGATCGGGAGTATCAGGCCGTGCTGCGGGAATTGGTGGCGTGGTACGATGCCCAGATGGCGCAGTTGATCGATTCGGGACGGGGCAAAAAAATTTCTCAGGAGCAGCTCGAGCGGCTGGCGACCTGGCAGCGGGAGCGTCAGGAATATGCGAGCAAAATTAAACAGGATCAGCTTCAACACCTGATCAGCAGCAGGCCGATCCAGATCCAGGAATCTGACTCTTATCAAATCATCAAACAAAAGGCCGATCTGGTAAAGGATCAGGAAGATAAGGCACGCAAGCAGATAATGCTCGTGGACAAGCGAGTGACCGAGCTTCAGAAGGAATTGAAACTGCGCAGCCGCATGAATGAGCTGATTGCCGACACTTATTTGATGGATCAGCCACCCGAAAAAATGTTGCCTCAGAGCCAGGTCCGAGGCACCAATGAAAATGCCACCTTTTCCGAAACCGATAAATCTATGAGGGCGCAATCGAGCGCCTCGTTCGATGTGGTTGATAATCTTTTGCTGAAGACCGACGTGAGCGGCATCTCAAAAATGGATCTGGAGAGCCAGCTCCGAAACTTGCAGCAGATGAAAGCCCGATTGACCCAAACGGCAGATAGCTTGGGAGCGGTTGCAGAAAAATTTTATCAAGCGGCGGAACAGAAGCGGCGGGATGAACAGAAAAATTGAACGTTCACACGTGACCGTCACTTACCAAGTGACGGTCACATTGCTTATCTTCTTCATTCAGGCCAGTTGTTCCGTTGCGCAAAATACCCATGATAACTGGCACTGGAAGCATCGTCTCCAGTGGGGCGTGGATTACGATAGCAATGTGGCGGAGGCTCGAATCAATCGGCAAAGCGATGGCCTGACTAAATTGATCCTGGAGAGCCAGGGCAAATTAACCAGTCAATCTTACCTCATCCATCTGCAATATCACGGTGGGCTGCAATATTACTTTCAAACGGCAGCCGAGCACAAAATAGCCCAGGATGCCAGCGGCACTTTCATTTATCAAGTAGCGCCCAAAATTCGGTTCGGAACGGTGCTATGGGGCCGATTCAAATATTTCAACGGCTATGATTGGCATTATTTGATCAAAAGCACAGAGCTATTTCTCACCTTCAATGTACTGGCTTCCCAACTTAGGACCGCCTACGAGAATGAAGGCTTGAACTATCTGAAATATCATCGATTCGATTTCAATACCCACCACTTTTCACTCTCCCTGATAAAACGGATCGGGCCAATATTGACTGGTCAGGTGAAGTCAGGCTATCGTTTGATCAATTTCCAGCGCAATGCGATCTCGCCCAAATCGCAGGGGCTATACATCGATTATCTGGATTTTCGCCAGCAGGATGATCATTACTATTTTTCAATCCAGGGCTCGATCCAGAAAAAAGCTTTGAGCAATTTCCAATATCGGTATTCAAGAAATTTGTCCAACAGCTACGGCTTTTCCTATCGGCAGCATCGGGCAACGCTCTCGCTGGTCTGCCCGTTGCATGAAAAATGGTTGCTACGGATTTATGGCGGCTTGCAGCGCAAGAAATATGATGAAGCCCTGAATAAAATCATCCAGACCGAGCTTGATACCGAACGAGAGATCAGCAATTTCTTCATCACCGACTTTTCCACCGATTTGACCGACAAACTGAGCCTGCTCCTCCGCTATTCCTGGTACAACAATGAATCGCCACTGCCTGGGAGATATTATCAGAAGACAATTTTGTCCTGTTCATTTGAATATCGGTTTTAGCAAATTAGCTGTAGTCCATCCGCCAACTGGCCATCGGCGTCAACCAAAGCGAACATAGTGGGAAAATTAGTCATTCTGAGGAGCGAAGCGACGAAGAATCTCTTTTATAAATGCATCTTCTTTTATTAGATCAAGTGATTCTTCGCTCTCCGCCTGGTGCTGGATCGCTCAGAATGACATTGCAGTCTTAAGTTGAGGCTAATAGCCAACTGGGGGAGGGGCTACATCTGTCATCTATCAAATTTTTGATAGTCCTATCAAATTTTTGATAATGATCTTGCCAAAATACATTTTCATATCTTAGCAATGAATTTTGCAACTGCAGTCCACTTGCGGGATGGCCTACTTTTGCCCGATATTGGGCGCTCATCAGATGCAGTCCACCTGGGAGATGGACTACTTCTGATGTGAGTGGCATATGAATTGCGCTATTGTAATTTGCATAGAATGACTTTTATCCAAAAAAGACAATGCTCAACTGATAGAAACAATCCAACGGATGGAAATCAAAACAATATCCGTTGGGTTGTTTCAATCAGTTGGAAGAAATGATGGAGAATTTTCAATGAAAAATCTCATCTCAATTATCGGCTTTTTTCTAATCCAATTTTCAGCATCAGCCATCCATCCCCAGATGCTGGCCACCATCACCGAAGACGTCACCACCGAATTCGGCACCTATCATCCCATTCCTGTGGATTTCACGGCCCAGGTGCCCGCTTTCACTTTCAAGCCTGATTTTGGCGATGTCAATAATTTCGACCAGGTGAGCTGGAATTTCAATGGCATCGATTCGGCCCTGCTGCGAGCCAATCATTTTACGGTCAAGAAAAGTCAGTACAAGCAATTGTTCGATGTTTATAATGCCTGCACCTGGAATGGCACGCCGATCTTTGTGACGACCGATGCCGTGCTGCATACCTATCACGTCCTGTTCGATCGGATTCTGGCGGAGATCGAAGTCAAAAAATTTGTGGCGGAATTGAATGCGCTGACCGAAAATCTGCTGCTTGAGACTGAAAATATTTATAACCAATCCCTCAAGCCAGAGACAAAGGAGGCGGCTCGCCGCAACCTTGCCTTTTTATCTGTGGCTCACAAATTACTGAATGGAACAGGAGTCACCGTTCCTCCAGTCGTCGCTGCGCTGGTGGATTCGGAGCTGGTGTTGATTGACAAGCATGAAGGCTATCAAATCTCGCCCATCTTCGGTAATTTTTCGGCATTGGATTACAGCCAATTCCAGCCCCGAGGCCATTACACCAAAAACGATACGCTCAAAGCTTATTTCAAAACCATGATGTGGTACGGCTGGACCATATTTACCATGGAGCCCAATCTGTTCGGCGATCTATCCTATCGCCATACCCTTCAGGCATTGTTGCTGGTGCAGATGCTTTACCGACTTCAGTTCGATAGCCAGCCCCTGTTGGAAAAATGGCAGTTCATTTATAATCCGACCGTTTTCTTTGTCGGCAAAACTGATGATCCCACGGTTCTGGATTACAAGCTGATTGCCGATCAAATTTATGGGGCGAATTTTTCATCGCTGCCCGTCGATAGTCTGGCAAATAAAAATTTGTTAGCGGCGTTTATGGTTGAAGCTCAGAAGTTGCCCGAGCCGAAAATCCCCAATTGGATCTATGGGACGTTCACCACTTACAAGGGCTTTCGCTTCATGGGGCAGCGGTTCATCCCTGATTCTTACATGTTCGCCCATCTGGTGCTACCAGAAGTCCCCGATCGTCTTTTCCCCAAAGGATTGGATGTGATGGCGATTTTGGGCTCAGATCGGGCGTTTGCCATTCTCGATTCACTGTATAAACAGACGGCTTATCAAAATTACACCCAGCAGATCAATGGCTTCAAAACCGAATTTGCCAATCTATCGCCCGCCGTCTGGGCGCAAAATCTCTACTGGAACTGGCTGTATTGCCTGATGCCCTTGCTGTACGAGAAAGGCGCTGGTTATCCATTTTTTATGCAGACGCTGGCGTGGGCAAACAAAGAGTTGTTGACCGCCCTGGCTTCCTG
>JAPDPQ010000047.1 GCA_034506395.1 candidate division KSB1 bacterium
ACCCGCCGTTCGATACGGGCGCTGATTTTTCCTTCTCCGCCACCATCCCTGATAATCCCGACACCGAAGAAAATGAAACCACCACGTTTACCAAGCAGCCGAGCATTATTGAACAAAAAGCGTATCGGGATACCTGGGGGCGGGGATTGGATTCGTATCTGCAGTGGTTTTATGAGACGGCTGTTTTATTGAGAGAACTTCTTTCAGAAGATGGCTCGATTTATGTACATTTAGATTGGCATATTGGTCATTACGTTAAAACTTTAATGGATGAAGTTTTTGGCTATTCAAATTTCTTAAATGAAGTAGTGTGGGCATACTTCGCCTTTAAGAGAAAAACTGCAAAAAAATTTCCTATGAAGCATGATGTTATAATGTCATGGACAAAAACAGATAACTATGTCTGGAACACTCAATTTAAGCCACATTCAAAAGAATACTTGAAGAGATGGAAAAAAGATGAGAGTGGTAGATATTATAGGGATGATGTAAATCCGACAAAAGGAGGAACGAGGATAATTTATTTAGACGAGCTTGAAGGAGATATTATAGATTCTGTTTGGGATGATATTCCCCCAGTAAATCCTGTAGCAGTTGAACGAACCAATTACTCAACGCAAAAACCTGAAAAACTAATCGAACGAATCATTAAAGCCAGTTCAAATGAAGGCGACCTCGTCTTAGATTGCTTCTGCGGTTCAGGCACCACTCCTGCTGTTGCCGAAAAGCTCAATCGCCGCTGGATCGCCTGCGATCTGGGCCGATTTGCCATTCACACCACTCGCAAGCGGCTGTTAGGCATTCCTGGGGTGAGGCCATTTGTGGTGCAAAACCTGGGCAAATATGAGCGCCAGCAATGGCTGGGCGCCGAATTTCAGAGCGCCGAGAACAAGGCGTCAGTGGAACAGCAATACCGCCATTTCATTTTGCAGCTCTATCACGCCGTGCCGCTCAACGGGTATACCTGGCTGCACGGCGTCAAGGCAGGTCGCTTGGTGCATGTCAGCTCTGTGGAGGCGCCTGTCACCATCACGGACATCAAAAATATGGTGCAGGAGTTCTGGAAGATTGTGGGCAAAGAGTCGCAGCTCATCAGCAACGGCATCGATGTGCTGGGCTGGGATTTTGCCTTTGAAATCAATGAGACCGCTGCCCAATTTGCTGCCGCCAATAAAGTGGATTTGAAGTTCAAAAAGATCCCCCGTGAGGTGCTGGAGAAAAAAGCCGTGGAACAGGGCGACATCAAATTTTTTGAGCTGGCATCGCTTTCGGTAGATGTGAAAATTGAGAAGCGAACGGTTTCGATTGCGCTATCGGATTTTATCGTCCCACCCGACGATGTGCCCGAGGATGTTCGAACCGCCATCACCCACTGGAGCCAGTGGATCGACTACTGGGCTGTGGATTGGAATTATCAGAACGACACGTTCCACAATGAATGGCAGAGCTACCGCACCCGCAAAGACCCAAAGATTGAGCTGAAAACAAAACATGAATATGATAAGCCAGGCAAATATCAGGTGGTGATCAAAGTGATCGATATTCTGGGGAATGATACGACGAAGATGGTGGAGGTGGAGGTTAGTTGAAAGAAAGCTTTCCTAATCCTGCGAGGATTAGGAAAGCTAAACTTGAAAGCATTCCTAAACCTCAAAGGTTTAGGAATGCTGCTATGATCCTTTGAGGATTAGGAATGCTGTCAATCCTGCAGCTAAAGACTCTGTTGCTTGATTGAACGAAGGTTTAGCATGACTCAGCATTCCTAATCCTCAAAGGATTAGGAATGCTATTAACAAACCAACCAAAAAAGGGGAGCTTTTAACATGACTTCCAAATATCACGATACATTTTATCACGGCTATTTCTACCATATTTTCAATAGAGGCAACAATCAAGAAGTCATTTTTAAAACAGAGCGAAATTACGCATTTTTCCTGGAGCGATGGCAGAAATATCTATCGGAATTTTTGGATGTTTACTCGTATTGCTTGATGCCGACGCATTTTCATTTTTTTAGCAGGGTCAAGGAGAAAGATAGGATTCCTAAACTTGAGAAGTTTAGGAATCCTGAGAATGCTGAAAGGATTCCTAATCCTTCGAGGATTAGGAATCCTCTCGGTGCTGAAGAGCCTGACATCAACACAAATGCAGAAAGGATTCCTAATCCTGCGAGGATTAGGAATCCTCTCGGTGCCGACGAGCTCGACATCAATACAATGCTCGAAAATCAATTCCAGCTCTTTTTCAGAAGCTATGCCCTTGCTTTCAACAAAGAAAATAATCGAACAGGTAGCCTATTTCAAAAACGCTTTAAACGCATCCGAGTCGATGATCCCAGGTATTTCACTGCAGTTATTCATTATATTCACAATAATCCAATTCATCATCATTATGTGGATGCATACGAAAAATGGAAATTCAGCTCGTATAATGCCATCCTTAGCGATCAACCGACTCAGGTGATGCGGGATGAGGTTTTAAAATGGTTCGGATCGAGAGAAGATTTTATTAAGTTTCATCGGGAAAATGTGAAGTATGAAAAGATAAAGCCGTATGTAGAAGGAAGCGATTCCTAATCTTGGGGAAACGTTTCCTAAACCTTTTCAAGGATGATACCCTGAAACAATTCCTAATCCTCAGAGGATTAGGAATTGTTTAGCTGAGAAAAGGGTTGAAACGTTTCCTAATCCTTCAAGGATTAGGAAACGTCTCATCACAAATAAAGGAGCTAATCATGCCCCGCAGAAAACGCAGCAAAGATCAATTTGAATTATTGGATCTCCGTGATAGGCTTTCAACAGCGCCATGTGTGCCAGCCATTCGAGAAGCGGTGGCCGCCTGGCGACAAGGTGGTTATAAAGGTGTGACCGATACGACACGAGAGCTATTAAACTATTGGTTTCATACTGATCATCGGCTCTATAATGGACGACCGTTTCGATATTACGATGCCCAGCGTGAGGCAATTGAGACGCTGATTTATGTCTATGAAGTGGAAAAGATTCGCTCGAGAAAAGCACTATTGGAGCGATTTGCCTATGATACCAAAGAGCTGCGTCTGCCGCCATTCGATGATTTTGCTCGTTTCTGCATTAAAATGGCAACAGGCAGTGGCAAAACCAAAGTGATGTCCCTGGCCATCGCCTGGCAATATTTCAATGCCGTCAGAGAAGATGATCAGCAATACGCTAAGACCTTTTTGATCATTGCACCCAACGTGATCGTGTTTGAACGGCTGAAAACCGATTTTGAAAGTGGCAGGATTTTCCGCATCGATCCTGTTTTCCCGAAGCATTTTAGCTTGATGTGGGATATGGAATTTTATATGCGAGGAGATCCTGAGCGGGCCAGCAGCATCGGGGCGCTGTACCTCACCAATATCCAGCAATTTTATGAGCGAGAAAGCCTGAGTCGAAATGATGAACCTGAAATCATGACGGCGGTGCTTGGTTCAAAGCCACAAACCCAAAAAATCGAAATCACCGATTTTGATCAGCGCATCGCCAAACGAGAGGGCTTGCTTTTGGTCGTCAATGATGAAGCGCATCACACCCATGACGAGCAAAACGAGTGGAATAACGTCATTCGCCGCCTCCATGCCGATCGGCCGCTGGCGGCCCAACTGGATTTTTCAGCTACGCCACGTTATTCCAAAGGTGCTCTTTTTTCATGGACGATTTCCGATTATCCTTTGAAACAGGCCATCATCGATGGCATCGTTAAGCGTCCGCTCAAAGGCATCTCCCGAGTCGAAGAAGCTAAGTCTGATATCGCTACCGTAAGATATAAAGCGTTTCTGATTGCCAGTGTGGAGCGCTGGAAAGAATATAATGAACAATTAAAGTTTCTCCATCGAAAACCCGTGCTGTTCATCATGATGAATACCACCGAGGAAGCGGAAGACGTGGCGGATTGGCTCAGGCAACGATATCCAGAGGAATTTGCTGGGGACAAAACGCTGGTGATTCACACGGACCGCTCGGGAGAAATTTCCAAGAAAGATCTGGACAAAGCCCGCAAAGTCGCTCGAGAGGTGGATAGCGAAGAATCGCCCGTCAATGCCATCGTCAGTGTGCTCATGTTACGGGAGGGCTGGGATGTTCGGAACGTGACCGTCGTGGTGGGACTGCGTCCCTATACGGCCAAAGCCAATATTTTACCCGAACAGACCATTGGTCGTGGCTTGCGGCTCATGTTTCGTGATTTAAGTAGCGATTATCAGGAACGGGTGGACATCATCGGCAACAAAGCATTTCTCAGTTTTGTCGAAGACCTGGAAAAGATCGAAAACATCAAATTCGAAACGTTTGAACTTGGCAAAGAGAGGCTTAAAATTTTCACCATTATGCCTGTGCCAGAAAAAATGGATGTCGATATTGGCATTCCTGAATTGACACCGATTTTGATGCGGAAAAAATCGCTGGCGCAGGAGATCGCTGCCATTGATGTGATGAAATTTGAAACCAATCCCTTGCCCCTGGTCGAAAAAGATGAGGATATCAAATCCTTCATCTATGAGGGCGTCGATATCATCACGAAGGAAAAGATTTTAGAACGTGAATATCAATTGCCACCTGTACAGACGCCAGAGGAAGTGATCGGTTATTACGCCAGACTGATTGCTCACGATCTGAAGCTGCCACTCCAATTCGCCGCACTGGCGCCCAAGATCAAAGAGTTCTTTCATTACAAGGCATTCGGAAGGGCCGTCGATCTGTATGAGCCATTGGTGATCAAAGCCATGAGCACCAACGTGGCTCGTTATGTGGTTTGCCATGAATTTGAAAAGCGGCTGCGAGATGCCATTGTGGAAGAAACTGAGCCAGAACTGCTGAGCCAAAGCCGTTTGCTTTCGACAACCCCACCGTTCCCATTTTCAAAGCAGCTTTTGGAATCCCGAAAAACGGTGTTCAATTTTGTCGCCTGCGACAACGAATTCGAGCGCAGCTTCGCTAAATTTCTAGATGGCGCTGAAGACGTCGCTGCCTTTGCCAAGCTGCCCGAGCAATTTGGTTTCTGCATCCAGTACACCGATACCCGTGCCAACATCCGAAATTACTATCCTGATTTTGTCGTCAAAAGCCAGGAAAATAAATTCTGGATCATCGAAACCAAAGGCAGAGAAGATGTCGACGTTATTTTGAAAGATCAAGCCGCTCAATTATGGTGCGAAAAAGCCACCAGCCTCACCAACTCTAACTGGCGTTATTTGAAAGTGCCGCAACAGGAGTTTGAAAAATTGCATCCTGAGACCTTTGAGGAGTTGTGTATTGCACTGGATCATTGAGTGATTCCTAATAGTCACTGAGAGGATTTAATAGTTTACAATTCAGATTTCAGGTCTATTGAAGTGGAACTGCTTACAACTTTTCTTAAAGAGAGAGATCCCACGAAGCTTCACAGAGAGTACCGAGAGAAACTAAAGAAAATCTGCAAAAATTCAGTCATTGGTGGCAAACTTTCCTAAACCTTAATGGTTTGGGAAAGCTATTCTTGGTGAAGAAATCGTGCCAGCCGCAGCCTGGATTCCCGCTGGTTTTCATTGAATTAGATGAAACATCTTTTTCGAAAGGTAATGCCCAATGAAAATACTATGGCGATTCAAATTTTGTTTGCTTTTTCTCTGTCGCATGACTGTCATGGCTCAAGAACTTCCGCTCTACTTGCAACCAGAAATCCCGATTGATCAACGCGTCGATGATCTGGTCTCTCGGCTGACTTTAGAAGAGAAGATCTCCCAGATGATGTATCACGCACCGGCGATCGAACGGCTCGGTATTCCTGAATACAATTGGTGGAATGAGTGTCTCCATGGCGTGGCCCGTGCTGGGATTGCAACGGTCTTTCCGCAGGCCATTGGGTTAGCGGCCACCTGGAACACCGAATTGATCTTCGAAGTTGCAGATGCTATTTCAACTGAGGCCCGCGCCAAGCATCATGAGTTTGTGCGACAGGGGCAGCGTGGGATGTATCAGGGATTGACATTCTGGTCGCCCAACATCAACATCTTTCGTGATCCTCGTTGGGGAAGGGGACAAGAGACATACGGTGAAGATCCGTATCTTACCGCGCGCATGGGCGTGGCGTTTGTGAGAGGCCTCCAGGGAGATGATCCAAACTATTTCAAAGTGATTGCGACGCCCAAGCATTTTGCCGTCCATAGCGGCCCAGAGCCAGATCGACATTATTTCGACGCGATCACCACGGAACAGGACCTGCGCGAGACGTATTTGCCAGCGTTTGAAGCTTGCATTCGGGAGGGGAGAGCCCAATCGATCATGGGCGCTTATAACCGTTATCAGGGCGAGGCTTGCTGTGCCAGTCATAAATTGCTGGTCCAAATTCTTCGAGGAGAATGGGGATTTGATGGCTATGTGGTATCAGACTGTGGCGCGATTCGGGATATTTTTGAGAGCCATCAGCTTGTCGATTCGCCTGAGGAGGCCGCTGCGATAGCAGTAAAAGCTGGGTGCGATCTCAACTGCGGCAACTACTACCAATATTTGTCAACCGCGGTTCAGCGCGGCTATATTTCCGAGTCCCAAATCGATCTTTCTGTCAAACGGTTGTTTAAGGCGCGCTTTCAGTTGGGTATGTTCGATCCTCCTGAGATGGTCCCCTATGCCCAAATTCCGTATCAAAAAAATGATTGTGAAGAACATCGGCAGCTATCGCTGCGGGCGGCCAGGGAGTCGATCGTTCTATTGAAAAATGATAACCAGATGCTACCTTTAAAAAAGAATTTGAAAAAGATCGCTGTGATCGGCCCTAACGCCGATGACATCGAGGTCTTATTGGGCAATTATGAAGGAACCCCTTCCCGTCCTGTGACCATCTTGAAAGGGATTCAGCGAAAGGTTGCTCCAAGTACTCAGGTCGTGTATCGTAAAGGTTGCGATTTAATTTATCCGTCAAAACCGCAGCTCAGGCCGGTCCCAGCCTCGGCATTTAAGCCTCCAATAGGTTATGAAAATCAAATTGGTTTGCGCGGAGAATATTTCGATAATATGACCCTTGAAGGGGAGCCGTTTTTGGTTCGATTCGACTCCTGCATCGATCTAAACTGGAAGATCAATCCGCCCGATCCCGAGATGAAACCAGAGCACTTTTCTGTTCGCTGGACCGGCATTTTGAATGTACCAGAAAGCGCACAATACGAATTGGGAGTTCAGAGCGATGATGGCTTTCGGCTTTATCTGGATAATCAGCTTTTTTTGGAGGATTGGACAAACCATCCTCCGCAAACCATGAGCAAGGCTATTATTCTTGAAGCGAATCGAGATTATCAGCTAAAATTGGAATATTACCACAATCGAGGCGGGGCATTGGTCCAATTGGGATGGATCAAACCCGGAGATAGAGAGGATTTCTTTCGGGCTATAGACCGTGAATTTCAAGAGGCAGTGGATTTAGCGGCAGGAGCTGACGTGATCATTATGATTGGCGGCATTCATCCCAAATTGGAAGGGGAGGAGATGCCAGTGGACGAGCCTGGTTTTCGTGGCGGTGATCGAACCTCTCTTGATCTACCAGGTGTGCAACAGCAATTGCTCGAGGCGCTGTATGCGACTGGAAAGCCGGTAGTGCTGGTATTGCTGAGCGGTAGCGCCCTCTCGGTGAATTGGGCCAATGAACACATCCCAGCGATCATCCAGGCATGGTACCCGGGACAAGAGGGAGGTACGGCTGTCGCCGATGTGCTATTCGGAGACTATAACCCAGCAGGAAGATTGCCAGTCACTTTCTATAAATCAGTTGATCAGTTGCCGCCATTCGAAGATTACAATATGGCGAATCGAACCTATCGCTATTTTAAGGGTGAGCCGCTTTTTCCGTTCGGCTATGGACTGAGCTATACGCATTTTGAATACGGCAAACTCCAGGTTCGACCAAAAAAAATAAAACCTGATGAAAATATCCTGGTAAAAGTGCTTGTCACCAATCGCGGTTTGGTAGCTGGCGATGAAGTGGTACAATTATATCTAACTGATCTGAAAAGCCCTCGACCGACCCCGATCAAATCGCTTAAAGGCTTCCGTCGAATTCATTTGAAACCAGGGGAACAGCAGATCGTTGCTTTCCAATTAAGACCAGCCGATCTATCTAGCTATGATGAATCGCGAGGATGGGTTTTAGAACCAGGACAATTCGAAGTCATGGTCGGTGGAAGTTCAAAATCGGGACTGAAAGCAAAGTTCTATGTACACCAATAACACAATTCGATCAATTGCAATCTATTTGAATTTCGATGGCATTTGCAATGAAACAAGATTGATATTTCTATTTTCGAGATTCAATTCCTATGATCCATCCGTTTGGTTGATACACTCAGTAACGGACTTTTATGAGTTTTATTTCGCAGGCTGATTTTCCTGATGGATCGTCCAACACTTTGGGACGACCTTGTCACCTAAGATGCCGCGGACGACCATTTTGAACGTCATTTGATCTTCGATGCAAAGACAATTTTTGAAATATCGTTTTCAAAACGGTCGAACCGCTTTTGATCCAATCATAATTTCTATTTTGGAGAATTCTTCATGAATGATGATTTTTGAACTCTGGGAACATAAATGAATTTTTGGTGACTAATTTCATTTGGACATCAATTCATCCCAGGCCTCAAATGCACGCCTCAAATGCGGAATCACGATTGATCCGCCAACGATCAGTCCGATGGATAATGCTTCCTCTAATTCTTGGCTGGTTACTCCCTCCTCATGACATCGGATGATGTGGTATTTGATGCAATCATCGCAACGCAAAACCAAAGAGGCGACCAGGCCCAACATTTCTTTGAATTTGGCGGGTAACACCCCCTCGCGATAGACTTGGCCGTCCAAACTCCAGAACCGTTTCATTTCTAATTGGGCATATTTCATGACAATTTCATTCAGTCGTGCTCGTTCCGTTTGGAATTTCTCAATGATGTTTTCAGACATAGGCGCATTTCTCCTTGAAGTAAGTCATATTAAATTTATGAAAGCTTAGAAAATCGTAAAAAATTTATTGTCACTCCTTCGAAGCATAAGTCTCTTTCATGGTGCTGAATAGTACCTAAAGAGATGCTTCCTTTCTCAATCATGGCATCAATATTGTGAATGTAGTCATTTTGTAGAGCACCATAAAGATAGCTCAATTAAAGCAACAAAACTATCATGCTGAAGGATTGTATTTGATTTTAATTTTTTAACATGATGAGAAAGCTATTTTTGCCGTGTGATGAATTTGCGGCAAACAAGAGATGAGAGTTTTGTTTCATAAAAATGAGACAGCGATTTTCAACTCGGACTAAGTTTATTCACGAAATGAAATCGAGCCCTGTTTTGATATGAAAGGCATTGCGATGAATGTTATTCAATCGGACGATTGACCAGAACTGAGAATTGCATCATAACAATCCTACAATGATATCAAAACGGGCTCGCAATTGCCAGTCACTCATTGATGGACTCTACTATGGATTTCAAAATTCGATAATAGGCTTCGCACCCCTGCCGAAAATCCTGAATATTAATTCTCTCATTATCTCCGTGGATCCTTTGCAATTCTTCAATTGGGACGACGATTGGCATCAAACCATAGGCATGATGCCCATGTTTACGAAAGAAGTAGTTATCAGAACTGGCCAAAAAGAGAAATGGAGAAACCAGGAACCGCTCCTTTGAAAATCTTGCCAATTCCTGTTGGACCGGATCATGAATCAAGCGATAGTTAGAAGATGAAAATTCCTGGGAATGAATAATCCTCATATCAGCATCTTTGGGGATTATCGTTCGAATAAGTTGAACCAATGATTCCGGGTTATAAATCGAGCTAAATCGGATATCACAGGTAATAGTCGCATAATTGGGGATCACATTTATGCCCATCCGTGTGATCGGGTTGATTTTTCTTTTTGGTGATCGGCCAAAAATTCGTCTTAAGCTGAAAAATGGAAGCGAGCGTTTTTCCTCGATGCCTTCAATCTTATCGGTAGAAATGTTGGTCACATTCAAAGAAGTCCGAAACATATCAGGGATGCCAGTGGCTCGAGTCATAACCCGATTCAATAAGTTGGCGCCAGCTTTGGTGTTAAACAAGAAAAGCTCAAAGCCTGGCATTAGGCGTAGAGATCTAATGAGCTTATGGTGACTCTGATCCAGCAAATGGGAGATAAAATATCGAACCGATTGTTCGATTTTGATCGGGAAACGATAACTACTCAATTTTTCGGCGACCTTGGCAGCCCGGAGCACTGGATTGGCGTTTTTGCGTGGGCCGCTTAAAGAACCATGACCTCCGCAGGAATGGACCGTTATAGTCAACCAAAGCAATCCTTTTTGTTCTGATTCATAAAGCAAAAGGTAACCGTCAAAAATCTCCGGCAGTCGTACTCCAAAGCCTCCTTCTCCGAGTACGATAAGATTTTGATAGCCGTGTTTGGCCAAGTGGTGAACATAAAATTTCGCCCCAAATTCCGAGGTGGTTTCTTCTTGCACCAGTGAACAAAATTTGATCCATTTTGATCGCGGATGGTTTTCTTTGCTCAGCCGAATCATGGCGTACGCCTGGGCCACAGCGATGGATTTCATATCCAGCGCACCCCTGCCATAGAGAAAGCCGCCTTCAATGTGTCCGCCAAATGGATCATGCTCCCAATTTGCTGGATTCGCCGACACCACATCGAGATGGTTGTGCAATAAAATTCTTTCGCTGGCTGGGGAATCTGTATATGTTTCAAAATTATGGTAATCCTCAATATGAAGAATCTGGTTTTTGATATGGTAACGAGAGAAAATAGCCGACCAAAAGCTGCATGCATCCAGATCATTTTGGCTATTGGTGGTATTAATTCGAAGATATTTTTGGAGAACAGCGACAGGATCGTCAAGTATATCCATTTTATCTCTGCTCTGTACTATTTGGCTCGCGCTTAGGAAAAGCAAAATTACCAAACTGCGTTAATTGATCAAATCACCAATTTCAGCGGCGAATAATATAATAAATCAAATCCAAAGAATCAAATATTTCGTTGTTTCTGAAATAAAAGATTTTTATTTTTCTAATAAGATGATAGAAGACAAAAATAATGAATTTGCATTATCAGAGAGTTAGGGATATCGATTAGGAGAAAACGCGTAATTATGGCGGAACGAGTCATGATAACGATTGTGGGTGCAGGTGTCGTGGGGTGTGCAATCGCTTATTCACTTTCCAAAAAATGTGATGATATTTTTGTCATCGAGAAAAATCCCAAGGTGACTGGGGAGAATCAATCCTCACGTAATTCTGGGGTAATACATGCGGGGATTTATTATCCGAAAGAAGAGTCGCCGCTGAAAGCGGAACTTTCTGTAATTGGAAATCGGAAATTGTATGATTTTTGTCAGGAATTCGGGGTACCGCATCGAATGACGGGCAAGTTGGTCGTCGCTACCGAGGAATGGCAACTTGAATATTTGAAGGATACGTTTGATATTGCCATTCAAAATAATGTCCCGGGTGCAAAAATGCTTTCTGCTGAGCAAGCCAAGGCCTTGGAGCCGAACATTCGCTGCCGCCAGGCTGCTTATTTCCCGACTTCAGGGATTGTAGAACCCACCCAACTTGTGCGTCGCCTCTCAACCTTGGCGAGACAAAACGGTGTTTATTTTTTAACTGGTACCGAGGTGACAGAAATAAAAGCGAAGGGACAATATTTTGAAGTTGGGCTCATAAGTCCGAATCGTCATGAAATACTTGAGACCGAAGTTCTCATAAATTCAGCCGGATTGTACTCCGATGTCATCGCCAAAAAGGTCAATCCTGAGTGTCCCTATGAGATTTTGCCAGTGCGGGGTGAAATGGCAAAATTTTATAAGTCACGACGGTCAGAAATTTTTCATCATGGCCTGAACATTTATCCGACCCCATATCCATTGGATAAAACTGGCCGAAAACTTGTGATTCCATTTGCAGAATTTCAAAGTTTATTTAAAGCAAAGCAAGTTTTGAAAACGGTGGGAGTGCATTTGACTCCAACATTTGATCTGGTTGATGATAGCTATGAAATTGGCAATATCGTGACGATTGGCCCAGCGACGAAAGGTGTTGAAGACAGAGAAAACTATGCTCAAGATTTGTTTGAACCACCTTATTTTTGGGAGATGGTCCACTCATTTTTTCCCAATTTGCGAACTGAAGACATTGAATTGCACCAGACTGGTATTCAGGCAAGATTGAAAAACCAGTTTGATTGGGTGATCGAACCGGATGAAAAGCATCCTCGATGCATTCAATTAGTTGGGATTGACTCGCCAGGGCTCACTGCCTGTTTAGCGATCGCCGAATATGTCATGCAATTGGTTCAGAGTATTTAAATTTGTCTAGTCAGACTAAAGATGGAATTTTTACTCATGCGAGCACTTGCAAATTTACGCTAAAAAGATGATAGCAACTCCAGCAACAGCCAGAACTGTTCCTATAATGGTCCTCCAGCTATGACGCTCATGAAAAATCCAGTAAGAAATCGGCAACAAAAAAATAGGCGGCAGGGCCATGAGTGTCGAGGCAATACCAATATGTGAATATTTAATGGCGATCATCGAGAGCCAGATACCAAGAAACGGCCCAAAGATCGAGCCGCCAATGATCGCCCAACGAGCTGTTAAATTCTTCCAGAAACCAAAGTTGGAACCAGCTTCACCCCGAACAATTGCTATGATCCAGAAAAACACCGTAGCAGTTAGTACACGAATCAGATTGGCTGATAGAGCTGGAAAGTCTCCTCCCAATCCTTTCTTTGCAGTGATCAACGCGAATGCTTGTCCCAATGCGCCGCCAAAAGCGCAAAGGATCCCTAGAACGTAATTGCGCATTTCCCCAGGATTCTCCCGCTGACTCTGATGATTGCGTTCGAAGATGACCCAAACGATTCCTCCGACCGTCATTGCGATAGCGATGATTTCGAAAACTGTTAAAATTTCCTTTAAGAATAACCATGCAAGGATTGTCGAGATAATGGGCACCAAGGACATCATCAGCATTGAGAGGCGAGCCCCAATAAGTACGAACGCTTCGAATAGCATCCCATCACCTAATACCAGACCGATCAGACCAGATAAGGCCAACCATTTCCAGCGATTCAAATCAGCAGCCACTGGCAAAAGCGCTCCATATAAAACAAGATGGGTGATCATCAAATAAACGCTGGCGAATAACAACCGCGTCCTGTTAACGATCATCGACCCTACTTGTCTGCCAGCGATTGTAAAAAATGTCGAAGTAAATGACCATGCTACTGATGTCGTCAGTGCCGCAATTTCACCAATAAATTGACCCATATATAATGACCTCAAACTAATTTTGATGTGATCAACTCAGAATCCTTATCGGATAGAAAGCTCTATAATTTGGAAAATCTCGTCAAAAAAATAGCATAATTTGGATGCGGAATATAATCGATTCATTGATTAAAAGCAACAGATATTGCTTTGATTTGTTGGTATAGAAATTTTTATAAAGCGATCTTGGTTATCATTTAGGATGCGCCCAAAGACCATTAATAGAATGCATGATTTTTTAGATAGTGCTCGAGCGAAAACTCCCTTTTTGTCATTTCTATCGCAAGAAGAAATGTGTATGACAAATAATCTCAATGTCACTAGATTCAGATTCTTCACTTCGTACGGAATGAAAATCCTAGTTCAAATTTAATTGCATTCGTTCAGGCACAAGATAGGCACATAAAAAAGAATGATTCAAATTTCGATCAAGGTGCTACTACAGGGCTATTGCTCAATCGATATTTTTATTATAAAATGGAACTTTATTGAAATCAAAATAGGTTTAATTATCGAATTGAATTTATTCCAATCCTGTATTCTCTTTCAAAAATGAAATTCATTCATCACATTTGGAACTAATATTTTTAAATGTGGTAAAAAATATCTATTAAAAAATTTTGGCTTTCGTATTTAGAACCTAATTTTTGGTTGGTATGTTGAGCAATAATCATAAGTACAGTGATATATTATTAAAATATCTCCACGACCTGGATCAAATTCCCCAAATTACCCCTGAAGAGGAGATTGCCTTAGCTCGTCAAATCAAAAAAGGCGATAAACAAGCGCTACATAAGTTGGTCCGATCAAACTTGAAATTTGTGGTTTATATTGCAAGAGAGTATGAGGAACGGGGTTTGCCTTTGGATGAACTGATCAGCGAAGGAAATCTGGGCCTTCTTGAAGCTGCAAATCGGTTTGATCCAGATCGAGGATACAAATTCATCTCTTATGCGGTGTGGTGGATTCGGCAATCGATATTGCGGGCCCTGGCCAAATATTCTCGGCTGGTCAGAGTTCCGATCAATCGAACGTGGATACTGCAGAAAATGACGGCGGTGGTTAGCGCTTTGGAACAGGATTTGGGACGAACTCCTGCTCTGGAAGAAGTTGCTGAAGAATTAGATATGCCAGTTGAGGAGCTAATGGAAAACCTCGCATATTTAAAGCATGAGGTATTTTTAGAAGATTCAACTCGTCCGTTCGACGATAATTTGTCGTTAATAGAGAAGATTAGCAGCGAGGAATTTGGTGCGCCTTCAAGTGGATTGATCCAGGAATCCATGAAAACTGATATTCGGCTGGCGCTGGAATCGCTCCGTCCGATCGAAGCCGAGGTACTGAAAAAGTATTTTGGGATCGATCAAGAACGTCCACTCACCCTATTAGAGATTGGTGATGAGATGAATTTGAGCCGAGAGCGAATACGGCAGATCAAAAATAAGGCGCTTCGAAGACTACAATATTTTCATCGTCGGGAGAAATTGCGCTATTACCTCGATGAAATGAAATGATCTTGAACTGCCCTTTCCCGAAATTAGAATACTCGAGTTTGCTCTATTTCTGGATGATATTAAAAGCAGTGTACGACCGAGTTGCAATTCATTAAGATTGAGCATGAGGAGAAGTCTATTTTTTTCATGAAAATTGAGACAAAATTTTGATAGAGTGGCACCCATTTTCTCATCGGTTTTATTTATAGCTTTCTCGATCCACTATTTCACAGTTATCACTTCTGTCAACATTCTTTTGTGAAACTCATTTCCTGGGATTTTACCTTTTGAAAACGCATTTCATTGACAGATGTCAATCCAGCCTAAAACTTTTGTATGCCCACGCAATACTATCCTTCTAAGCGTCCTCTTTCATTTAGTCAAAATAGCTTTTTCAATCATTCGAATCAATTGAAACATTATGTCCTCCCAGGCGTTCATTGGTCAGGAACTAATTTCAATAAGTGACCTGACAATTCATGTCAATGGGGAGGGCAAAATCATGACATCTGTCAAAATCGGATCACTCATTGTGCTTATCTCGTTTGTTTCTTTTATTGCTCTATCAGATAATTGCTCACGTCGAAAGTACCTTGACAATCCTTCAATCGAAATCCCCTTTGAAGAGCCCCGAGAATCGCAACAAGATACAGGGATCGTTTATTTAGAAAAAAAGCAAGTAAAAGAGCAACCTCAACAAGCGACCCTGCCATCGCAACAAGCGGCAAAACCAGCTTTTGAAACCATTAAAACAAATCCAAAAGTGGTGAAAGTGGAATATGGCCGCGCATCCTATTACGCAGATAAATTCCAAGGGAGACCAACAGCCAGCGGAGAACTATATGATCGCCAACAACTGACTGCGGCTCACAGAACATTGCCATTCAATACCATGTGTCGGGTGACCAATATCAGCAATAAAAAGAGCGTTATTGTTCGGATCAATGATCGCGGACCTCATGTGTCGAGGCGAATTATCGATCTCTCTTATGAAGCAATGCGCCAGCTCGATGGCTTGAGTTTTGGCGAGATTGATGTCATGCTCGAAGTATTACAGTAAGCTGTCTGACCTGGCTTTAAAAAATGATAGAATTCGGCCGAGTCATCATTTTGAAAAGTAAGTTAATATAATTCGAGCGGAGAGATTAAACATTTTTGAACAAATCGTAGCGCCTCAGCAATTCTCGATTCCACTGATCAGCATTATGAAACAAAAAACAGATTCTCATTTTGAGGTTAGATTCATTAAATATGGCAGTTATTAAAATTGCGCGCATTGCAAGGATGAAAATTTTACTTGGATTTTTGAGCTAAACTTCAACGAGGACCTCCTGCTGCATCAATCCTGAACAATTAACGGCCGTACGCTGTAACGAGACTTATTTTGAATTGATACAGTTTTAAATTCAAAATCAGCTTGTATCAAAAATCAGATGGTTTCTTTGGAACTTCTGGCTTTGTTACACGTTTATATGAAACACAATTTCAGCGAGGAAATGGTAATATTGACTTTTTAATATGAATGGAATTGGAACAAATACCTGTCGCTGCTGTGCACGCTATTTCCTGAATGAATAAATTAACAGATGTCTGTTAGCCAGCTGGCCTTTGACGTCTACCTAAGCGAATGAATAGTAAAGATTGTCTTTGTGAGCATCCAGCGACTGGCCATTACCGTCAGCTTGAATTTAAAAAATGTTAGAACCGCTAAAATGGTTATTGTAAGCGATACGAGTTTGTCATTCATTCCTGAGTTAATTCGGGCATGAATGATATATTAATGGTGGTTGTTGACCGCTTCGGCGGTCTCTGAAAAAAAATATCCTAAGGGGACGCTGATAGCCAGTTGGCGGATCGCTCAGAATAACATTCCATTTCTTAAGTTGCCGCCGGTAGCCAGTTGGCGAAGGGTATGACATCGAAATTGCATGTGAATTGAATTTTGTAAAAGTTGAACCTCAACTCATAATGGAGGAAATTATGAAACCGAAAAAAGTATTTCAATTTAGTTTGCTTTCAATATTAATATTCGGGCTGTTAAATGGTCTTAGCGCGAAGGACAAAACGATTGAGAATTTTACTTTGACTGACTACAATGGGAAGACTCATTCCCTATCAGATTATCAAAACTCTAAGGCCATCGTGGTGATGTTCATTGCTACGCAATGTCCTGTTTCAAATGCTTATAATGCCCGAATGGCAAAATTGTATGAGGAATATCAGCCAAAGGGGATTGCATTTTTAGGGATCAACTCTAATAAGCAGGAGAGCATTGACGAAATCAAAGCCCACGCTGAGCAGAATAAATTTGGATTCCCAGTCCTCAAAGATGTGAATAACGTCATCGCTGATAAGTTTGGAGCCTCTTTCACTCCAGAAGTATACGTGCTCAGCCCGAAATTTGAGATCCTTTATCATGGCCGAATTGACGATTCGCGCCGCGAGGAGGAAGTAAAATCACGTGATCTGCGCAAGGCGCTGGATGAAATTTTAGCAGGCAAGAAGGTTCATGTGCCAGAAACGAAAGCTTTTGGCTGCACGATTAAAAGGGTTAACCAATGAGACGGTTCTTCATATTTTGGATCGTGATTTTGTTGGTGCTCAATTGTCGCAGCAAAAGCGAGCGACAAACCTCCCTTCCAAAACCAACAGCTCATTTGGCGGAGCAAACCGATGAAATCGTGGTAGAGAAGCTCGATGAATTCGGCCTTCGAAAATTGCTTTCGCAGCGGAATGGCAAGGTATTATTCTTGAATGTCTGGGCGACTTGGTGCATCCCTTGTCGCGAAGAGTTTCCAGATATAGTCCAGTTATCCAAGGAGTACCAACAAAACAAAGTGGAATTTGTCGGCTTAAGTGTCGATTATCCTGACGAAATTTCAACCAAAATTATCCCGTTTTTAAGATCAGTTCGGGCTAATTTCAAAATTTATGTTCAGGACTTTAAAGATCCAGCCGTCCTCATTCAGCGATTAGATGCCAATTGGAGCGGCGCTATACCAGCGACATTCATTTTTGATGCAGAAGGTTCTCGACAGGCAACGTTCATAGGGATGGGGAGCTACGAACAATTTAAAAAGGAACTGGATAAAGTTTTGACCCATTAATAAAATTTGTAAAAGTTATTTCCAATAAAAAAGCTCTCATTTTGAATTTTTAAATGAGAGCTTTTTGTTTTATATATTTGTTTATCTAATTACAAATCCTTAGTTCGAGAGATATAGAAAATTAAATAGGAACGTCTTTCGATGCCCTTATTACCCAAATTTGGAATCGATTTTTTCTGTTCTTATTTCATTTTCTTTTTGATCATATCGATTTCATATTGTGCAGCTTGAGCCCATTGTCTATCTTTTAATGCAATTTCGAAATGCTTAATGGCTTCTTGAAATCTGCCCATATTTTTTAAAGCTGTGCCCGCTTCAAATGCCCCGAGCGGATAAGTTGGTCTCACTTTGAGACTATTTTGGGCTGCTTCCAAAGCTTTATCGTATTGACCAAGCTTGTTGTAAAGGGAAGCCATTCTCCCATATGACTCGAAGAATTTGGGGTTGATTTCAACAGCCTTCTTGAAAGCAGCAATCGCTTGCTCGCTCTTATCGAGGGTTTGAAGGGCAGCACCCTGAGCATTATACGCGCGATAGTTTGTACTATCTAATTGAGCTGCCTTTAGGAACGCATCGGCTGCTTTCTGAAATTCCTTTCGTTTGTCATAGACAACGCCCAGTTCATAATAAGCCTCTGAAACGTCCTTGGGCTTAGAATTTTGGGCATTTTGATAGGCGTCGATAGCCTTCAAACACATCGTTAGAGCGTCATCATACCGATTCATGTCCTTGTAAAGCCGAGCAAGCCCTAAGTACCCGTCTCCATACAGGGGATCGATCATCACTGACTTTTGATAAGCAGCGATCGCTTCATCGTAGCGGCGCAGTTTGGTCAGAGCGACGCCTTTCCCATGATAGGCCAGAGCGAAATTGTTATCGTATTGTGTTGCCAATTCATATGATTTGAGCGCTTCTTCTGGTAGGCCTTTTTTTAGATTGGTATTGCCCTCCAGGTAATAACGCTTGGCGGCATTAATGCGTTGCTGTTCTTCTAGCATCGCTGCTTTTTTCTGATTTTCCGCTTCAAGCCGAGCTCTTTCGCGCTCATATTCTTCAAGTTTCTTCTGGTATTCAGTTTGGGGGTCCTGGGCGCTTACCCAACTGACCTTAAAGGCGACCGACCAGAGCACCGAAACGGCAAGAAGCATTATTGAAATTTTTTTCAAATCTTTCATCAACGCTTTCCTCCTTCCGTTGGGAAATTGATGTTTTGCTCAAATGATCAAAAGCTATAGTGCCGAAGGCGGGATTCGAACCCGCACACCCGGTGGGCACTACCCCCTCAAGATAGCGTGTCTGCCAATTCCACCACTTCGGCAACCTTTAATGGATTATTTAGTATCAGGTTGATTTGGCTGAGCGGATGAGGATGTTTGACCCTCAGGCTGAACCAAAGGGGCGATCGCTGCTGGGGCAGATTGGCTTTCCATCTCACTGCGCTTTCTCATCTCATCCGCCAGTTCACTGTCCACACTACGTCCCTTATCGATATAGCTGATCAATAACGCTAGACCAAGAAAGATCGCTGCTAATACTGTGGTCACTTTACTGAGAAACGAAGCTGCCCCGCGGCCGCCAAAAACCGTGCCCATGGCACCTCCGCCTCCAAAAACGCCAGCAAGACCACCGCCTTTGCTCGATTGCAGCAAGATCACAATCATCAGCAAAATTGTAACGATAAAATGAAGTATAATTAAAAAAGTTTGCATAATATCCTCAGCTTCAAGCTTGATTAATTGGATAAGGTTTCAGCAATTTTGATCATTTCAACAAATGAATCAACTTTTAAGCTGGCGCCACCAATCAATCCACCATCTATGTCTGGTTGGTTTAGCAATTCGTGAATATTATCAGGTTTTACACTGCCACCATATAGTATTGCTGTTCTATCGGCGATTGACCGATCGAATAACTCGGTGAGCAGTTGTCGAATAAAGAGATGAACCTGCTCGGCCTGCTGTGGCGTAGCAGTGACACCTGTACCGATGGCCCAAACCGGCTCGTACGCCAGAACAATTCGCTCCATCTGTTCCTTGGAGAGACCCGCAAGTCCCGCTCGAATTTGATGGTTGATCACAGCCTCGGTTTGTCCTGCTTGGCGTTGATCTAATGTCTCCCCAATGCAAACGATAGGGGAGAGGGTGGTTGTTAGAGTCTGCTTAATTTTTTTGTTGACTGTCACATCGGTCTCTCCAAAATATTGTCTTCGCTCTGAATGCCCGATGATCACATATTTGCAACCCGCTGCTTCAATCATGCCAGCAGAAACTTCGCCTGTGAAAGCACCAGCCGCTTCCCAATGAACATTTTGTGCCCCCAATTTAATGCGACTGTCTTTCAGGATATTATAGACAGAGTCGATTGCTGTAAATGGGGGACAAACGACAATTTCTGTTTTATGAATATTCAGTGTCTTGATTTTTAGATCTCTGGCAAAGGTTGCAGCTTCAGCGCCAGTTTTGTTCATTTTCCAGTTGCCAGCGATTATCTTTTTTCTCATCTGCGATATTATACCTAATGTTATAAATAAAAAGTTCCAGATTCGGTGTTATTATACATGAAACATTTTCGCCAAAAGATCGACTACTCGGCAGGAGTAGCCCCATTCATTATCGTACCAGGCCACGACTTTAACCATATTGTTCTCCATGACCATGGTGGATTGGGCGTCGAAGATGCTGGAATGTGAGTTGCCGATAATATCGCAAGATACTATTGGATCTTCAGTGTATTCCAAGATCCCTTTTAGCGGGCCATTCGCCGCTGCCTTCATTGCTGCGTTGATTTCCTCGATAGTCACCGGTCTTTTCAACTCGGCGGTGAGATCCACTACTGAACCATCGGATACTGGCACTCGAAGTGCATACCCATCCAGCTTGCCCTTTAATTCTGGAATTACTTTGCCCACCGTTCGAGCCGCACCAGTAGTTGTCGGAATGATGGATAAGCCAGCAGCTCGTGCACGCCGGAGGTCCTTATGTTCCAGATCCAAAATCCTTTGATCATTGGTATAAGCATGGACCGTCACCATCAGGCCGCGGACGATCCCAAAGTTTTGATGTAAAACCTTGACCACAGGTGCCAAGCAGTTCGTTGTGCAGGAAGCGTTGGAGACGATCTTATGTTCGTCTTTCAAAATGTCATCGTTCACGCCCATTACTATTGTGGCATCAATTTCGTCCTTAGCTGGGACACAAAGCACGGCTTTTTTAGCCCCCGCTTGAAGATGCTTAGCCACATCGTCTCGCTTTCGGAAAACACCTGTCGATTCGACCACTGCCTCGACACCCACGCTGCCCCATTGCAGGTTCGCCGGATCTTTTTCGGCTGAGACCAAAACCTTTTTGCCATTCACAATGATCGAATTTCCTTCAACAGATATCTCACCTTTAAATTTTCCATGAACTGAGTCATACTTCAATAAATGAGCCAAAACTTCTGCACTCGTCAAATCATTGATCTTTACAACTTCAAATTCCTTCCGATTCATCAATGCTCGAAAAACCAGACGTCCAATTCTGCCGAATCCATTAATCCCAACTTTTACTGCCATGATTTCCTCCTGAAAACTGATTACTTAAATTCCATATTCAATTATTGCAACTGAATCAATTAATTTTAAAAAATGGTTTTCTATTAATCATTAGCTTTGGAAGCATTGAAATATTAGGGTCATTTCCAGCGCGTCCCCCTTTGCTTGGGAACGCCTATTGTGACATCGAGAAAACAGATATTTCGATTTTCCAGAAATTGAAGCTAAATACGATCGAAATTCGTAGCCTCAAAAAGCGGAAATTAATTTCTTGCTATTTTGAGAATAAGCGTTGGAACAACTTCTCCAACCTTCCAAGTAAATTGTCAAAACGTTTAAGAGTTATGCTTTTCCCGCACAACCGAGCAATTCGATTTTGCTTTTTACTACTTGTTTGATGGCCTCGCGTCCTGCACCGATAATTTTGCGCGGATCGAAGTTATCGGGTTTCTGTACTAAAAATTCTCGCACGCTTGCCGTGAATGCCAGCCTTAAATCGGTATCGATGTTGACTTTGGTAATTCCCAGCGAAATGGCTTTTTTTATATCCTCAGCCGGAACTCCTTTGGCTGCACCTAATTTCGCACCATATTGGTTTGCCTTTTCAATGATCTCTGGAATTACCGTCGAAGCACCGTGCAGAACCAGCGGAACGGAGATTCGCTTGCTAATTTCTGCCAACCGATCAAAGGCTAACTTTGCTTCTCCCTTAAACTTGTATGCCCCATGAGATGTTCCAATCGCTACGGCAAGAGTATCGCATTGAGTTTCGTGGACAAAACGTTTGGCTTCGTCAGGATCAGTGAGCCGCGCCTCTCGTTCGTCGACCGAAATATTATCTTCGATGCCACCCAGTCGACCTAACTCAGCCTCCACTGAAACGCCAACAGCATGAGCCATTTTGACGACCTCTTTGGTAATGGCGATGTTTTCCTCTAATGGGGCATGGGAACCATCGATCATCACTGAGGTCCAGCCATGACGAATACATTTTACGATTAGATTAAAATCAGTGCCATGGTCTAAATGCAAGCTGACCGGGATTTTTGCCTGCATTGCCATTTGTCGTACCATGGTGGATAGCACTTCAATGCCGCAGTATTCAATAGCACTGGTTGATGTGGCGATAATTACAGGCGCTCTTAGTTCTTCATGGGCAGCGATGATCGCCTGAGTGATCTCCATATTGCTTGTATTGAACGCCCCAATAGCGTATTTGCCCTCTCGAGCAGCTTGTTGCAGTTCTTTATTGGTTACTAACATGGCATACGTGTTCCTTCAGAAATGTCAAAATGGCTCAAAAATGAAATTGGCAAGAACCAAACGTCAGTGCTAAGCCCCTTTTTGAGTTATAAATTCAGATAGAGATTTGGATACCTTGTTAATGCAAAAATTGGTGTACATTATAAGAAAAAAATATTAAAATGTCAAGTTTTTTCTCTAAGCATGGGCAATAGCACAGAGCGCGACTGTCCTTGCGCCGTTAGTGATCAGCTCACGCGCACATTCATTCATCGTGGCGCCAGTTGTTATGACATCATCGATCAAAATTACATTTTTGTTCTGAATAGGCTCTTTATTGACGATTCTAAATGCCTGATTGACATTTTTCAAACGCTCTGAAGCCGAGAGTTTGGTTTGAGAACGCGTATATCGAACGCGTTTCAAAATGTGTTCGTCATAAGGTAATCCAGTTTGTCTCGCGATGGCTCGACAAAGCAGCGCGCTTTGATTATAGCCTCGCTCTCTTGCCCGAGTCTTGTGGAGCGGCACAGGAATGAGTAATGTTTCATCAGGAGAGAAGTTGAGCGGTTTCAATTTTTCCGCCATGAAGCTGCCGATTCGATTCGCGAGAATTTTGAAATTTCCATATTTGAAGCGATGAATCACTGTTTGGACGTTAGGGCTATATTGCCAGATCGCGATCGCGTATGAAAAAAAGATTTCTTCAGAAAATTTGGTTTTCAATTCCTGGACCAGATCGCTTCTATCATCAAGCAGTGGCAGATTGTTCCAACAGACATTGCACACTAATCTTTCATCTTGGTTGAGCAATGAATTACAGAGGATGCAGTACGGTGGGTAAGCAAAATCAAGGATCGTTTGTAGCAGCGTAGCAAAAGGCTTGGCAAATGTTGTGAGAATTTTTCTTTCTCTCATCGCCAAACTGAATCATTGCTCCGCGCGATGGACGCGATCGAATGAGTTCTTGTCAAGTCCATCGCGCGGAAGGTCAATTATTCCTTTTTATAGTCCGAAATTATAAACAAAGGCGACGCGGGGCGAGAAACGCCTTTGAGCTTTGTATTGATTGGATTCCTCATCGAATTTGAACGTGTGGATGTAATCCATAAAAAGCATCAGATACGGTTTTACTTTGTACCCAATACCGATGCGAGCGATCGATCGATCGTCCAATGTAAAGGCGTCATTCAAAGTTTCGATCCCCATTTTATCGTAATTTGCCTGAAATG
The DNA here is from genome assembly GCA_034506395.1 of candidate division KSB1 bacterium. Taxonomy (NCBI): domain Bacteria; kingdom Pseudomonadati; species Candidatus Zhuqueibacterota bacterium. The sequence continues at coordinate 23,911 of JAPDPQ010000047.1, forward strand.
CCAATACTGGAATCTTGTCCCCAGTATCGGCGGCTAGATGGAGCACGCCGCTATTCTTAGTCTGATCTATGCGTTGGAAATTGCCAACTAATCGAATGGTATTGAGAATGTGACCAGCGAGCTCTCCGAAAACCCCCTTGGTTTCATCTTGAACGGCAGCTAGAGCGAAATCCTTCCGATAGATCATCCCGGCATCGCCTGGCCGATATCGCTCTACCTCATAGAAGGCATCGAAATAGGAGGGGAGGAATTGTTTTCCCAATAACCGGCGTTCCAATTTGGCGGATACTTCGGCTATGCCAGCCACCAGTTGAAGATTAGCCTCAATGCCCAGAGCAACACCAGATCCAAATGTATCGATTTTGGCCCAATCGAAATAGGTAAAGGTATTCAACAATTGGGTCTTGAGGATCGGTAACTCGATATCAAATCCGAAGGCGTGAATGCCATCACTGGTGCCGCGCCGCGAATCCGGATCGACATCGGTGACATAGGTCGCGCCGAATGTCAGGTTTTTGATGATAGGGATGTCGATATATGGTTTCAAAGGACGGACGTATGCGCGTGCACCGAAAACCTCAAATCGGCCTAAATTATTCGACACTGTTTCAAAACCGGCGGGTCCGAAATCGATATCAAATTCCAGACCGATTTTCCGCTGGTCGAAGCTTGCTTCGTTGGTGTAATAGTTCATAATGAAGCCATGCCCCAATCGGGCGGCATCTAGCGTGCCGACACGAGCATAAAAATTATCGCGCTTGCGACCGTAACGAATATAACGGATGAGGCGCGCCCAGTCATATTTTTCATCCCAATCCACTGAACGGATTGCACCATTTTTCGTGTTATAAAGCAAGTTGACGTTAAGGCCAAAGCCGAATTTGCCCAAGCTGATGTCTGGTCGCAGGTTAAAAGTAAAATAGGTTTGATTATCGATCACAGTCATCCCAAGGCCGCCGATAAAACTGCCGCTATTGCCAAAAGGCGTTGCTTGTTGGGCAAAAGAACGCAGCGAGAAACTCGATATGAAGATCAGGCAGAGGGTCAATTTCATCCATCGATTCATGGCTGATTCCTTTCGTTGTTATGATGTTGATCGTTCAGTAATCTTTGCGAGCATCAATGAAGTTCATTTAGTTGGTGCGAACTATTGGCTAAATATAGATAGTGAAATTTTAAAAGTCAAGTTATATTTTTGAGCAACTCTCAATGAAATTTTTCCCTTGATTTTTTGTTAGAAAATTCGTATTATGCACCGCGCTTAACAGCTTAGACCAATTAAAACTAATCCAGTTCAACCAAATTCTCCATGAGCCCAAATGATCCTATGGCTCATGCTATTACGAAAATCAGGACTTTTGGAAGAGCTGATATTGATTGGATCGCTCAATTTGAGATGCAAATCAAAATTGCCTGTCGGCGGGGTGAGCGTCTCATTATATTTTTACCAATTGAGAAATCAATAATAGTTGGCTTATTCATTTAGCAATGCTCACGCAGGAATATGCAAATAAAATGTCAGTGTGAGAGAAACTTCTAAGGAGCTCATTTATGGGAAGAATGTGTGCAATTTGTGGCAAAAAACCTCACGTCGGGAAACAGATTAGTCATGCCCATAACGTCTCAAGTCGCCGTTTCTATCCAAATCTGCACAAGATGAGGATATCCCTCGACGGGAAGGAAAAGCGTGCCTATGTGTGTGCGAAGTGCATAAAAGCTGGGAAAGTGACTAAAATAATCTAACCGTCAAGGCTCATTATTGAGCCTTTTTTGTTCGATCTGCAGGACGATCGAATGCTTTGCTGAGACCAACGTCTTGAAGAGTACGATTGAGGAATTTCGATGATGAGAATTTATTTTCGTACGATTATTGCCTTGTTGGCTGGGGCTGTCATAGCGACGGGTTGTGCAGCCTATAAGATGAAAGCGATTCGCGCTCAACGGGACCATCGCTACGATCTGGCGATTAAATTTGCATTGAGACACTTAAATTCTCATCCTAATGATCAATCCTTGATCAAATTGTTGGATCAAGCAGCTCAGGGATATTTCGAACAGATTCAGCAAAACATTCTGCATTTCGAGCGACTGGATGACTGGGAGCGGGTCACGCAACTGGCCCAGCAAGGTTATCAAACCCTGTTCGAAGTTTCTCGAGTGGTTGGAACTACCTATCCCACCAAATCTCAATTAGAGTTTTTGCAGACCAAACGGGAGCAATCGAGATTTAGGCAAGCGGATGAATTGTACACCGAGGCGATGAAATTATATCAGCATGGTGATTACGCGACTGCGCTCCAAAGGTTCAAAGCAGTGAACGGTTATTTACCTCATTTTAAGGACACAGACCGGCTGCTGGAGGAAACTCAAAGGCAATTGGCTGCTAAGGAATATCAAAACGCCCGAAATCTATTGAATCAGTCTCAACTTGAAGCAGCGTTGGAAGCGTTCCAGCGAGTGGCAAACTACCAACCAAATTACCTCGATACCCAGCAGCAGGTGGATCGGGTCAGAGCACAATTGGCTGACAAATATTTCTTGGAGGGACAACGGCATTTTAGGGCAGGGGATTACAAGAATGCTTACCAGGCGCTGAAAAATTCGATCTATTACCAGCCTGACCATTCATCCGCTAAACAGCTTTATGAGGAAGCTAAGGAAAAGCTAACTGTACGAATGGCGATCTTTCCGTTTACGGCTACAAAAATGGAGACGAAGTTTGGAGAGTTGGTCTCGCAGCGACTGTTGGCTCAGGCGCTGCCTCGCCGCTCAGAGTTCATCGTTTTTTTAGAACGAGAACATCTCCAGAAAATTTTTGAGGAGCAAGCCCTATCGCAAACAGGAGCAATTGACGAGAAAACCGCGGTCGAGGTCGGCAAATTGAGTGGTGTCAACGTCATCGTGGTCGGCTCGATTACGCTGATCAGCCAAAAGGTCTCTGGCCCCACAGCGCGTCAGTTGACCGGCTATTATGATCAAAGTTATCGGGATGCCAAAGGCATCCAACGTTCCAAAAAAGAACCTTTTCAATACACCGCCTATGAGGTCCAGCGATCCGCTGAGGTAAATATCAGCTATCGTTTCATCAGTGTCGAAACTGGGGAAATTTTGTTTAATGAGTCATTAAGTCGAGTGGTAGATGATCACGCCGAATGGATCACCTGTCCCAAAGAGTTCGTCAAATATTTATCTTATTCAGATCGGAATAAGATCAACGCTCCAAAAGAACCAAAGACCTTGGATTCGTTGATCAATCAGGCAATCGATTCGCTCACCGATCAAGTGGCTTCGAAAATGATAAGCCGTCTGGCACCATTTTGATAAACATATCCATGTGAATTTAGGTCTTGGAGAATCAAGGGATGAGACGAATATATCTCACTTGGATCGTTCTAATTGTGGTTATTTGGGGTATTACTTCGTCCTGTTTGGCTGTGGAATATCCAATTATCGGAATTGGCGTTTGTGGGGGCTGGGCCCAAAATGAACTCACGCGCGGCGGATCAGCAAAAATTTTTTTGCGTTATTCGTTGGAAGCTTATATCCCTGGTTTCAACGTCGAAATTGGCTATGGTGCCAGTTTCTATTCTCCGCTATCCGATTCCGTCATTTTTCAACCTGATCCAGTGGTTGAGAGAAGGAAGATAACCACCCACATTTTCGATCGCTACCCAATCATAGCCGGGACATTTCAATTGCGCCCGTTTGGTGAAAACACCTTTATTTTTTTGGGCGGTGGTGCTCAGCTTCATTGGCTTCGCTCTGAGCGGAAAAGCACCGATCGGTATTGGGACGAGATTGCGCAGAAATACCAGGAACTTGAAATCACGAAACGCCCTCTGCTTGACGCCATGCGGTTCGGCTATCACTTTATTGCAGGCGTTCGATTTGGGCTTGGCGGGTTCGGCAGCCTGGATCTGGAGGTTCGAAAGATCTTTTTGAACGTCAATCGCGATGATTGGGATGAACCCGCTGCCAGCCGAAGATGGGCCGACAAAAATTGGGGCAGCCTCAATGTCAATTTGGGAATTACAGTTTACATCTTTTAGCTTTGGTCTGATCAAAATAGACAGTTCAGCAATGCTCTTGCGATTAAACAGAAATCATCCACAGAAACCATTTCTTCTTTTAATTTATCCCATCAAGCGCCATCCAGCACCAGAGTTGCTCAGGAAGCAAATAGCTTAGTCGAACTCCACGATTATTGCTGAATTGATTCGCTACGAGTAATTTAATCATCAGCGAGGCTTTTGAAGCCGTACCATCACCTTCTCAAGTAAAAAATAAAAATAACGAACCCCAAAATGATCGCAACTGACACCAATGCCCAAATATATGGAGGGAGCGTAAATACAGAGAGAGTTTTTCTTCGCGCTCGTTTCGCTGCCACCAAACGTTGCCAAATTTTCATGCGGTGCTGCGACAAATCCGCGTCTGGGAGTCTGCCATTCCTAAGACGCTGTTCAATTTCATGAATATTTTTTTTCATAACCAATCCTTCAATTTGCTCAATCCACGATGAATATGGGTTTTCACTGTATTCTCTGAGAGATCTAAAATCGCTGCGATTTCTTTAATGGACTTGTTTTCGAAATAGCGGAGGGTGAGTGCAGCCTGATATTTGGGTTTCAGCCGACTGAGGGCGGCGTGTACTCTACGAAATCGCTCATTTTTTGCGATCATTTCCTCAAGTTCAAGCAGTCCGGTATCTGTGAGGCGGTCATCTGCTAAGCTTCTTTTCACCTCGTCGTTGAGAGCGATTGTCTTTTTGCTCTTTCGGTAGAGCTGATTGATTTCATTGGTCGCAATGCGATATAGCCAGGCAGAAATAGATATGCCTCGCCAATTGAAATTCTCGATTTGTTCCAATGCTTTCATGAACGTAGCGGACGTAATATCGTCTGCCAGATAAGGATCGCCGGTTCGCCGCAAAGCATAATTGAATATTTTATCGAAAAACTTATTGAACAAATGCTCAAAATCAGCGGAGTTTTGCTTTGCCCGCTCGACTAATAATCGTTCACGGTCGATTTCTGTTTCATTGATCTGGTTGTTTCTCGACACTCTGTTATCCAATCAATAGATTTCTTTTTCATTTGCTGTAATCATAAAATACAAAGGCGACCGAAAAGTTTCATTTTAGATACTGCTAAACTTGTTAATGGATCTATGTCAGCTCAATTCTTTTAGATCGCCTAATTTTTGTCTAGTCAAAATTTTGGTTTCAAATTTGGGATGTGGTGATAAATTTTTGCGGTTTAGATTGTCTCATGCTACCGAAATTCCGAAAAGAAAAATCAGTTTTTTGATTCTTTCGTGCCCGATTGCATGATAAAATTGCCATGTTGTCATTTTGGGTTTTCCACCGATCGGGCCGCTCGATGTGTGTCCGTATCATATCATATCGTCAGAACCGCTTTTTGAGGGATGACTTTAAAAATTAACCCTTTTTCCTGTGAGCTCCCTTCTGATAACGCCGAAGACCAAATGATCCAGCAAAACAGCATAATTTCTCATTTTGTCGTTCTTAAAAATAGAGATCTTGATGAGGGCATTGGCGCTGGGACTTTTGAAAGAGAAGCTCGAAAATCAAAAAGCTCCAAGTGGATTTTTTGTGAAGCATTGGCATGGCGAGTGGATAGACGATTTTTGACCCTCTCGTTAGGTTGAGGAAATGCATAAAAAACGGGAACCAGTTTCTTTTAAAGAAGTAAAATAGCTTGAAATTTTCCGAAGGGGTGTTCGCCGAGAGGCGGGCTGAGATTAAACCCTTGGAACCTGATCTGGATAATACCAGCGAAGGGATTCGGAAACGATATGACAATCTTCACTGCACCTTTCCAATCCAATCGATCCCAAGCTGGCGATCGATTTTTTTTGGCCAGCGATCAGCTTCTATGTGAACCCCCTTCTGGAATGAATAACCCCCCAAAAAGAGTGAAGCTCTAAATAAAAGCCTCACGGCTGAATTCCATTTCAAAAACACAGGAGGGATACATTATGAAAAAGATGTTCAAATTCAGTTTATTGATTATAGCCAGCATCATGATAG
>JAPDPQ010000048.1 GCA_034506395.1 candidate division KSB1 bacterium
TCTGATAGATAAAGCCAGCGGGTAAGAACCCAAAAAAATTATCCGTTGGGTTGTTTCAATCCGTTGGAAAAAATTAAATCGAGAGGGAAAAAATTGAATCATCCAGAGATCGAATTCAAACACGTCACCCTTGGCTACGGCAAAAAAATTGTTATTGCCGATCTGAATTGCAGCATCTATCCAGGCGATCTGCTGGGCATCGTTGGGCCGAACGGATCAGGCAAGACCACGATTTTGAAAGCCATTTTGGGGATTTTGAAGCCACAGAAAGGGCAAATTATTAAATCGAACGGCGCCAATGGGGGTAAGCAGCGGATGGGTTATGTGCCGCAGCGGGGACAATTGGACGAGATTTTTCCGTTTACGGTGGCTGAGGTGGTCATGATGGCCCGCTATCATCAGATGGGCACGCTGGGCCGTCCACGTCCCATTGATCGAGCCAAAACGCAGGAGGCGCTGGAGCATCTGGGCATTGCTGATTTGAAAGATACGCTGTACGCCGATCTCTCTGGTGGACAGAAGCAGCGGACGCTCATCGCCCGAGCCCTGGCGGCTGAGCCCGACATCCTCATCCTCGATGAACCCACTGAGGGGCTGGACCTCAATTCGCAACTGTCGATCATGGAGCTGATCAGACATTTTCACGAGGAGCATCAGCTCACGGTGGTGCTGGTCAGCCATCATTTGAATGTGGTAGCCAATTATGTGCGGCGCATCGCCCTACTGGATCAGGGCTGCTTTCAGATCGGACCGAGGGACGAGATCCTCACCGAGGCCAATCTGCAGCAGCTTTACGATATGCCTATTCGCATCAAAAAAGATAACGGACAGATTGTGATTCTGTCGGGAGCGATCCATGGTTGAGATATTCGGCTTGCCGTTCATGCAATTCGCACTCATCGCCAGCGTGATCATCGGCACCCTGTGCGCTTTTCTGGGAGTCTATATTGTGTTGAAACGGATGGTGTTTTTCAGCGCCGCCGTCGCCCAGGTGTCCACGGCTGGCATGGCGCTGGCGTTTCTTTTGGGTTTGAATCCTACCTTCATCAGCTTGCTGGTGACGATGCTGGCAGTGTTGCTGTTTGCGCTGCGGCCGTCCAGCGAAAAGATCCCACCCGATAGCCTGTTAGGCATCAGCTACGTCGGGGCGTTTGCGCTGGGAATTTTGTTTATCGCCAAAGCGGCTCAAGGTGCTGAAGAGCTGCAGCATCTGCTTCAGGGCAATATTCTCACCATCACGTCAGGGCAAATTTATTTGCTGTTGGTCACTTTTGTGATAGTCGGCATCATTCATCTGCTATTTTATCGGCAGTTCATTTTCATCGCCTACGACCCAGCCATGGCGCAGACCCAGGGCTATCATGTGACAGGCTGGAACCTGCTGCTCTACTTTACGCTGGGGCTGGTGATCTCATTGGGGATTAAGATAAGTGGCGTGTTGCTAATCTTTTCGTTTCTGGTAATGCCCGCCGTGACAGGATTGCTGGTAGCTCGAAAGATGAGGCACATTTTTTTGGTCGCCATTCTCAGCAGCCTGATGTCGGTAGTCAGCGGGCTTTATTTTTCGTTCCAATTGGATTTGCCATCGGGGCCGACCATTGTTGCGGTGATGCTGGGCTTGTTGCTGGTCGCTTTTGGCTTGAGGAAAAAATGATCTTTTTGCCCCACGGATAATAGAACTATTACGGATGGGAGACGTGGTGATTTGATGAAATTATTTCTTCAACAGATATTATTTGGGGGTGTGATCTGTTGGGGATTTTTCAAGAACAAAAGCTTTCTCCACTGATTTAAAAATCCCAAGTTCTAATGATAAAACTGTCACTGAAAATTGCTTTTGTCATCTTTAGCTCCCATAGTTCTCTTAATGGCATGTGATCCTCTGAACAAAAAATTGCTTGCTTCTTAATTAATAAGTTTTATATTTACTATCGCTATTATTGAGCTGACCAAAAGGATCGAATCATGAATTCGGGAAGGCGTTGGACAGTCCGTGATCGTTGGGGCAACGAGATCTATCTAACTGACGAACGATGGCATCATATTACTGATCCAATGAATCATCCTGAAATGACTGGTTTTGAGGAGCATCTCAAAGATACAATTCGTTTGGGACAGAGACAACAGGATCTTCTCAATCCGCAGAAGTATCGATATATAAGAGCTTTTAATGATCTGGTCAGGGGCAATACTCACATCGTTGCGATTGTAATATTTCGATTCAAAATGGGGAGTGATAACAAGTTCACTCACAATAACTATATTCTGACGGCATATCAAAAAAAGATAGGTTGATAAAGAAATGACGAAGCCAAATATTAATTATGACGAGATAAGCGATACACTTTATATTTCGTTTTTTCCAGGCGAGAAGGCGACAGGCATCGAGTTGAATGATCACATCTTATTGCGCATTAATGAAGAGGAGCAAAAGGCGATTGGAATTACTTTTTTTGAATATTCCATTTTGGCTCAAAGAACCCAATTTGGCCCTCGGAGCTTCCCTTTGTCAGGATTAAACCAATTGTCCAGCAAATTGAAAGAGCTGGTATATGCCATTCTTACCAATCCACCCGTGAACGAAATCCTTTCTCTATCGGCTTACACGCCATCTTCGGTTGAAGTTATCCCAATTACGTCGATTCAGCTTGAACCTGATTCAATCGCATAGATACGAAAATGCATTTACTCAAGCTTTCTTTTTTGATCATGAAATAGCTCAATAACCCCCATTTTTTTTTTTGCCATCTTATTTACTTCAACAGCTAATTTGGGCAAGTTGTATCAAAATTCGCCAAATTGTGTTACAATTGTAGGACAGGTTGGCAACCTGTCCCACAGGCAGACAACTTGCCAACCTGTCCTACAGCCAGGGCAGCTTCGCAGGCGTTTGATAAAAATGCTTCAGCAGCGCCTTTGCCAGCCGATCATTATTCTTCCGTAGTCCCTCATAAAAAAAGAACACCTCGCCCTGATAGCCTTTGAGGCGATTGTATTCGATCACTTTCAGCAAATAATCTTCCGACATCACATAATCGCCCACGTTCATCAAGACGCCTGGAAAAATGATCTTATCCGATGGAGAAATTTTCAAGAAATTTGGGATTATCTCATCCAGTGTGGATCGGTAAGCAGGCAATTCGTAGCGGTAGCACTGGGGGATCACCAGATCGGCATAGCCGCCGCTGAGCCACGAGGGCCAATCCTGCAAGTATTCATCGTACGACCAGGGGTAAATGCTCGGCGCCCAGGAGACGATCAAGCCTGGCTTCAAGGCTTTGACCTCGTGATAGAGCCGCCTGCCAAAAGCGTTCAGCTTATCTGCCCGCCAGCGCTGCCAGTCTGGATCACGGAAATTTTTTGGCGGACGCTGACCATCGTGTTCTGCCCGATAGAGGCTATCGGTGTAGCGAGAATAATCGCCCTCGATGGGCAGCGCAGGCAGCCGATCATCCCCCTGGATGCCATCGACATCATATTTTGTAACCACTTCCTTGACCAGCTTCAGCATGAATTCCTGCACCTCGGGATGAAAGGGGTTCATCCACTGAAAACCGTTTTTGGTCAAAATTTTTCCTCGATTATCCCGAGCCGCCCAATGAGGCTTGAGCTTGAAAATCGTTCGAGGCTTTTTCTGATGCGCTGCGGCAAAGCCATATTCGAACCACGGGATCACCGCAATATTCCGCTGATGCGCTTCCTCGATCACCTCAGCCAGCGGATCTCGGCCTGCAAAGCGCTCATCGATGCGGATGCCGAATATCGAATCCATCACCTGGCTGGCGTAGATGGTCCTGGCCGCATTCCAGACTACAGGAAAGACCACATTAAAATTATGATCCGCCAGAAACTGCATCGCCTCCCTGATCCCCTCCCGACTGTCCAGCACCTGGCTATCCACATTGGTCAGCCAGACGCCACGGAGTTCAGTGGGTTGGGATGCATCCTGAGAAAGAGTTGAATTGAGCAATAAAGATAAGTTGATTAAAAAAGTCAAAGTGAATTTCATCGGATTTCCCTTGTATTATGATTTGAAATGGTGGCGATCAAATGGATTTTCTCAGATTCAGCGTGAACTAAGATAGTGATTTCTGGCAAAAATACAATAAGAATTTTCTCCAACGGATAGAAACAACCCAACGGATTTTTGAGATTTTTTTACATGATTATCTATCTTTGGTCACAGAAATAATAATTCGTTTCTGTGGCATTCCAATTCTGTGGAATGATAACAAGGTAATCGACCCGCATGGAAATTTCCAGAGATGAAGCCCACCTTTTAGGTGACCTACATCGCTCCTACCTCAACACCACCATTTTTTTGACCGCTATGAAATCCCCTGCTTCCAACCGATAGAAATAAATCCCGCTGGACAGGTCTTCGCCATCGAAATGGAGCTGGTACTCCCCTGCCTCCTGCCATTGGTCCACCAGTCGGGCAACTTGCTGACCCGATAAATTGAATACGGACAGAATTACATGTTGCGGCTTTTGCAGTTGATAGCGAATGATCGTAGCTGAGTTAAAAGGATTGGGATAGTTTTGATACAATGAAAATTGGTGTGGAGGCTCAGGTTCGCTGTCATCAATTCTGGTAGTGCGGGTGCTTTTGGCCCGCAACCGATCTAAAAAGATCGTTCCCTGATAAGTGGTATTGTTCTGGGGATTGTCCTGACCGATAAAAATCGTGATTTGATTGAGCGACAACGGGTAATCCACCTGGCCAGGCAAATTTTTGAGCGACACTTTAGCCTGGCGCCATTCATCCTTCCAATTCAGCGATGTGGAAATGGAACGAATGAATTGCTCGCCAAAGGCATCGTGGAATTGAAAGCGAATCTTGTGCGGCTGACCATTGCCATAGAAATCGATGAGCAGCGAATCGGGTTGGCCAGGGAGCAACAATTCGGTATCGAGATAGACCCGATAATTGCTGCTGGAAATATTGCTGCTAAAGGTGAATTGATAATCGATCCGAGCGGAATGAGCGCCGCTGGAAAAAACGGCATCGGAAATCGAAAGCTGGGTGTTCAGGCTGTCCAGATTGAGCACGGAGAGCTGCCAATGCGCTGCTGAGTCGAACTCGTCAATGATATGCGTGCCTGGGTTCACGATCTCGAGGAAAATGGTGTCGGCCAAAGCGCCATAGCTGCCGATCAATAGCCCGCTGCCCGCTTCTTCGGCATAGAACTGGCCCTGGTTATCCACGTGACCACCTGTGCCAAGATAGCGCCAGTTCAGCGCCGCCAGTTGGAACTGAACGGGCACACCCGCTGCATCTGACCCAGTAACTCGAATCTCAAACTTCTGCTGGGGATAAAGGATCACCCGATTCGGCTGGAGATCCAGTTCACGGATGGCAGGCTCGGCGGCCAGGCTGACCAGATAGCGGGGATTTTCATCAACCACAATGATCACACTGCTATCCGCTGTGATGAAGTCGTTCTGGACAAAACCATATCGATTGAGGAGTCGACAAAACCGAGCAGGAATTTTGATGAGTTGATTGGCCTGACCTGTCGTCTTCCAGGCGGCCACGACCCAATTCTGTCCATCACCGAATTCATAAAGATAGATATCGCCGATAGTGGTCGGTTTGACGAGCGGCTTGTCTGCGACCATCGTGGCGACAGTCGCCAGCGAATGGTAGGCTGGCTTGGGCTGGAGATTGAACTGCAACACGCCGAAATTATGCTCGGCATTGCTGGCATCCTGGCCATCGTTTTTCAGATCGTAATAGGAAATAAGCTGCAATTGGGGCACGGCCTTGCCCAATAAAAATAGTCGAGCCGTATAGTTGGCCTGCGCCTCAAGGGTAATATTGGGCCAACCCAGGTGGGTGGGATAGCCGATCTCAGTGAGCCAGATCGGTCGCTCGACGCCGATGATGGCCTGTAATTTTTGAATGTCCTTGAAGAAATTCACCTCGGGCCGCTGATCGACGTGATAGGAGTGAAACGAAACCGCATCCATGAAATTTCCACCGCCGTTTTGAAACACGCCTTTGATAAAGGTCAGCCAATCGATGAACGGTGGTGGATTGCCCTCGGCTGGCGATGTGACGCAGCCGATCACCGTCACCTTCGGATCCACGGCTTTGATAGCGGGATAGGCGACCTGGAGCAGCTTGGCATAGTCCGCAGGATTGGGTGTGGGATCCCAGAAAATGGGGATATTCGGCTCGTTCCAGATCTCGTAATGCGTGACGCCCAGCGGCAGATATCGTTTTACGACCTCCTGGCAATAGCGGGCAAAGGCAGCCCGATTGGAATCGCTGGTCACGGCCGAACCCGCATGGGGTGCATAGAGCGGATTGTTGTAGTTCAAAATCAGCAGCACGTCAATGCCTCGGCGTTTCGCTGACTGAATGTAACGGTCGATCTCCCTGGGAAATTGAAATACTCCTTTGACCTTCTCAACCTCGGACCAATAGCATTCATCCCGAATCATTTTAAACCCAGCGGCCTGGACCCGATCCAGCATGGCTTCCATGCTGGTAGAATCCATATCGGCCCGATAATAGAACTGGCCGAAGTGGGTCTGGAAACTATAAAAAGCGGGCGTTTTTTGAGAGAAAAGCAAGGTGCTAAAGATCATAAAATGGCAGAATGTGAATAATAGAAGTTTCTTCATTGATATCCTCCGAATATTGATAAAACTGATTCCATCGCTTCGAGCGATGGAATCAATCACGGCTAAATTGCATCTATCGCTTCAAGCGATGGAATCACTCACTGCTAATCAGTCACTTTCGAATTACGACCATCGCTGCCATTTCAACAGAAAAATTGCTTGAAATTTTTCAAATAAATTTGTATCATTTGCAACCAAAGGAGAGAGCGAAAATAGGTGATTAGCAGCTTGAGGCTGCATTGAACATAATAAATTCAATTGAAAAATTCAATAGCTATTTTTTTGTTCCTTCTTACTTATTCTCTATGGTCAATAAAGAAAAGCCAGTACCCGAGAGCTGCTTGATTACAGATCAATTTCTTTTGCAAAATTATCAAACAAGTTAAAGCGTCATGCCTGCGCAGGCAGGCATCTTATGAGCAACGGGTTTCAAACCAGGGATTCCTGCATTCGCAGGAATGACAGATGGATGCATCCGCAGAAATGACGATAGCGAAATGTCATGCCTGCGCAGGCAGGCATCCTATGAGCAACGGCTTTCAAACCAGGGATTCCTGCATTCGCAGGAATGACAATGAGCAGAGGATTCCTGCATCCGCAGGAATTAAAAGCTTTCATTAAACACCAGCGTCTGCACTTGGAATTATTCGGGAATCAAAAATAAAATTCGACAGGAAATACGCATGACTCCATCATTGACATCAAATCGTTCATATGCTCTGGATGCCCTTCGAGGCTTCGCCATCTTAACAATGGTTCTCTCTGGTGTAATCCCATATGGTGTGTTGCCCAGTTGGATGTATCATGCACAATTGCCGCCTCCGGCTCATCAGTTCAATCCTAATCTTCCAGGGTTTACCTGGGTCGATCTGGTGTTCCCAATATTCTTATTCGCTCTGGGAGCTGCTATCCCTTTGGCACTCTCGCGCCGGATCGAAAAAGGCGTTTCCTATTGGAAAATCATATTCGCCATTATGGAGCGGGGATTTCTGCTTGGATTTTTCGCCATATTCCTTCGCCATGTCCGACCCCATGTCATTGATCCTTCGCCCAAAACCAGCGCTTGGCTCATCGCCATCATCGGATTTCTGCTGATGTTTATGATCTTCACCCGACTGCCCGATCAGTGGCCTCGCTTGCTGAAATGGAGCATTCGAGCCATCGGTTGGCTCGGTGCGCTCGGATTGGTTTCCCAACTTCGCTACCCTGATGGGAGCGGGTTCTCCCTTCAGCGCAGTGATATCATCATCATCGTGCTGGCAAATATGGCTGTTTTTGGGTCTCTGATCTGGCTATTCACCCAGAACCGTTTCTTGATTCGATTGGGCATCCTCGGGATTTTAATGGCGTTTCGATTGGCGCATACCGAGATCGGATGGGTCAAATGGCTCTGGGACTTCTCCCCCATTCCCTGGATCTACAAGCTATATTATTTGCAATATCTTTTCATCGTGATTCCAGGGACGATCATTGGAGATCTGCTCGTCCAGTTCATTAAAAAGCCCTCGAAAGATGAGTCAGGGCAAGGAAATTGGTCTCAGGCGAGATTCATTTCGATCGCGCTGTTGATGATCGGCATATTAGTTTTTATGCTCGTCGGTCTACAGGCTCGATTGCTCTGGCAGACCACTGTTCTTGGCGTTGGCTTGTGCGGCCTGGGCTGGTGGCTCGTAAGAAATCAGGGCACTGAAATTGAATCGCTGATAAAAACCCTGCTCGGCTGGGGCATCTATTGGCTGATTTTGGGATTGGTCTTCGAGCCGTATGAGGGAGGCATCAAAAAGGATCACCCTACTTTAAGCTACTATTTCATCACCACTGGCCTCTCTATCTTTTTGCTCATTGCCTTCACAGTCGCTATTGATCTGCTTCACAAGCAACGCTGGGTGCAATGGTTGATCGATAACGGCCAAAATCCCATGATCGCTTATGTGGGATTCGCTAATTTCATCTGGCCGATCCTGGCTTTGACTGGATTGGAGAAGCTGGTTTTGACGATTACGCCGACACCGTGGCTGGGATTTTTGCGGGGACTTTTTTACACTTTCATTTTAGCGTTGATGGTGAGCTTTTTTACCCGGCGGAAGGTTTTTTGGAGGACTTAGCTTAGTGAGTTGAGTGGTTAAGTGAGTTAAGTGGTTAAGTGAGTTGAGTGGTTAAGTGAGTTAAGTCGGTAAAATGGTTAGGCGATGAAATCAGGCCAGAGCAGATCTCCTGTTCTTGGGGACCCAAAGATTTTTTCTTTGTAAAATTGGGTAGCATGGTCTTATTTGGAAGACCAAAAATGGATCATAAACAAATGAACACATGACGAAAATCGACAATCCGAAAAAACTAAACTCTGTTGGGTTGTTTCAATCAGTTGGAATAAGAGGAAACGATGAAAAAAAAGCTCTGTTTATTTTTATTTCTACTATCTTCTCCGCTTTTTTCCCAATCGCTTCAGGAATTCCGCGCGGTGAAAATAACAAATGTGGACAGTGACATCCTGTTCGATGATCAACGGATCGCGGAGGGAATGGATTATCTTGCCTCCAAAGGGATCAACGTCATTCTGACCGTTGTCTGGAACAGCCACGGAGCGGATGGTGATTACACACTTTATCCCAGCGAGGTGATGGAACGCTATTTTGGCCGAGCCATGCATCCCGCGTTTCCAACGCAGCGCGATCCGCTAAAGCGTGTAATTATCGAAGCGCATCGCAATGGCATGGAGGTATTCCCCTGGTTCGAGATGGGATTTTCGACCTCCTATTCCCAGAATGGTGGTCATATCGTCCAGCGCTATCCCAATTGGGCGCTCAAAGATAATACCGGCAAATTGTGCGTCAAAAACGGTTTCGATTGGATGTCTGCAATCAATCCCGAGGTACAGAAATTCATCCTTGCCCTGACGACGGAAGTGATCGACAATTACGATGTGGATGGGATCGAATACTCGGATCGCATTCCAGCGATGCCGGTCGAGGGCGGATACGATCAGCCGACCGTTTCGATCTACCAGGCCGAACATCACGGGGCGAGTCCGCCGACGAATTTTCGGGATGCAAATTGGATGCGCTGGCGGGCAGATAAGCTCTCGCAATTCTACAAGACCGCAAGGGATTCCATCAAAGCTCGCGGCGATTGGATCATCGTCTCCTCCAGCCCGAGCGTCTATCCTTGGTCATACGAGGAATATTTACAGGATTCAAAGACCTGGCTCGATTTAGACATTATCGATCAGCTCATTCCACAACTCTATCGAACCAATTTTTCTGAATATCTTTTCGAATTGAACAAATCGCTAAGCTACGTGCCGCTCAGCCGACGAGACAAATTTTTCTCAGGCATGCTCATCTATTTGAGAGGTGACAATTATCTGATCACTCCGGACTTTTTGCTGCAATCTATACAAGCCAATCGTGATCGGCAAGTTTTGGGCGAGGCGTTTTTCTTTTATCAAGGATTGCGCTTGAACGGCAACCGACTTGGAGATACGCTCAAAGCGACCTATTATGCCAGACCAGCATCATTGCCCCATCGCCACGGGGAGATCTGGCGTCCCAAAGCCGTGGTCGTCAATGAGGACGATCCTGGAGCAAAGACCTTCGGCAATTGGGA
Source organism: candidate division KSB1 bacterium (assembly GCA_034506395.1). Lineage (NCBI taxonomy): Bacteria > Pseudomonadati > Candidatus Zhuqueibacterota bacterium. Next base: position 10,237 of record JAPDPQ010000048.1, read on the forward strand.
AGTCGCGACCACGATCAACGGCTTCAAGCCGAAGGTTCTTCTCAAAAAAGACACAAGTTACGCCAACATTTGCTATTACTTCGATGTACCGTTCGATGCCTGGTTCGACGTATTTGCCTATTTGGTCACTGGCCCGAATGCCACCGATCGAGCGCCATATACAATCTATTCTGAGACGGATTCCACCACGCTGCTGATGAATCAGAAGGACTTTTATAACAAAGGCTGGCAATTCCTAAAAAGTGTTTATCTGACTCATGGGATTAAGAAAGTTTTGATGCTGGATAATCGCGACGTCCCAGTTGGGCAATTGGTAGTTGCCGATGCTGCTATGATCATGATCAATCGGAAGCTCTCGCCTGACGTGAGAATCACCGCGGTATCTACCCTTCAAACAAGCCGGGAACCATCCCTTTCCGAATTTGAACTCGATCAGAACTATCCCAACCCATTTAATGGAATCACACGAATCCGCTACTCGATCGCAACACCAGAACGCGTATCACTGAAAGTGTTTGACCTTTTGGGTCGGGAAGTTGCAGCGCTCGTGGATACCTATCAATCACCAGGGAACTATGAATTGGCGTTTGATTCGGCAGGGCTGGCGAGTGGCATTTACTTCTATCGATTATCCCTCGGCCATCGCTCCTTTAGCAGAAAATTGGTAATCATAAATTAACAAGAGAATTCTAAAATGAAATCGCTTCCCAAAACAATCGAAACGTCAAAAGACCTAATTGAGATTATGACTCAGCCATCGGTGGAGACCGAACGAATAGTTTCGGCCGTAACTGAACCGATGATCATCCTGGGCGTTGGCGGCAAGATGGGGCCGACCTTAGCAGAAAAGATCATCCGCGCTGGCGGCAAAGTCATCGGCGTTGATATTTTTCCAGATGAACGAATCCAAAAATATCTGGATCAAATCGGAGTTCAAACGATCAAGTGCGATTTATTCGATGATCAGCAAGTGGTCAATTTGCCGAGGTCCAAACATGTATTTCTGATGGTTGGTACGAAATTTGGCGCCACAGGAAATGAGCCGTTCACGTGGGCGATGAATGCCTATTTGCCAGCCAAGCTGATGGAACGTTTCAGCGATGCCCAGGTGGTATATGTTTCTTCGGGCAATGTCTATAAATTCAGCTCGGTGAAATCAAAAGGCGCAAAAGAAACCGATGAACTTGACCCCATCGGTGAGTACGCTATGTCGCGCTTGGGTGCTGAGCGGATCGTCACCTACATCTCCAACCGAAATTCGACCCCTACTTGCATTGTTCGGTTGTTCTATGCCACAGAGCTCAGATACGGCATCATCCATGACCTCGCTACCAAAATCAGGGACGGGGTTCCCATTGAGCTAAGTATGGGCTATTTCAATCAGATTTGGCAAGGAGATGCATGTGATTATTTGATCCGCTGCCTCGAACTGTGCAGCGTTCCCGCAACGATCATCAATCTGACCGGGCCAGAAGTGCTTTCTGTCCGAAAGGTGGCGGAACAGTTGGGACAGTGCATGGGGATTGCACCGAAATTCGTTGGAGTAGAGAGCGATACTGCGCTGCTGGGAGATGCCTCCGAGCTGTTGAACCGATTTGGAATGCCTTTGATTTCTGCCGATCAGATCGTCGACTGGGTGGCTCATTGGGTGATGCATGGCGGCGAATCCTTGGGCAAACCAACCAAATTTGAGAAGAGGAACGGGAAGTTTTGAAATGGATAAAGTAAAAATCGGAATCATTGGTTTGCAGCATTTGCATCCTCGCAGTTATATGGCGCATTTTCGATCGATAAAAGAGATCGAAGTCGTCTGTGCGGCGGACTCTGATGCCGAATTGCTGCAGCGTTTTTCGAATGATTTTCAGCTCAAAGCGTATTTAGATTGGCGCCAGATGCTGGACCGTGAGTCCTTGGAGCTGGTGGCCATTTTTTTGCCGCATGTACAATGCCCAGACGCAGCAATCTATGCGATCGAGCGTGGTATGAACGTCATCGTCGAAAAGCCAATGGCAGCGGATCAGCGCGCTGCAGAAAAAATGGCATTAGCGGCGGAAAAAAGCGGTGTGGTTCTCACCACACCTTATGTGTGGCGGTTTCATCCTGTGGTTTGGGACATTCGTCAATTGATTTCCGATGGCATCTTAGGTCGTATCATCGGTTGCGAAGGGCGCTGCGCTGCTGGGCGATTGTCCCGCTATCTCGAGGGGCATGCGGGTTGGATGCTGGATGCGCACCAAAGCGGCGGCGGTCCCATGTATAATCTGGGCGTCCATTGGATCGATCTGTTCGCCTGGTTGTTAGGGGAGCCAATCGTCAGCGCCTTTGGTAAGAATGTCAAGGTGAACCAACAATATAACATTGAGGACAATTCATTTGCCATTCTCACCTTTCAAAACGGCGCAATTTTAAACCTCGATATTAGCTACACCGTGCCTGACTCCTACCCCCATGGTCGCGATCTGTATATCGGTATTCGGGGAACCAAAGGGGTCATTCAATGGGCCCCAGCTTACGAGGGCGAACGCGACGAATTGTTCATTTGCAGTGATCATGAGCTATTTCGATCGGCACCGGTGCAACGACGCTTATATGAATTACTTCCCGTCACTGGTTATTCTGGGGTGATGGGATTAGAGTATTTGAAGGCAGTCATCGAGGCGATTCAAAAGAAGCTGCCCGCCCCAATTACAGCTCATGATGGCGCTCGCGTGCTGAAGATTGTTGAGGCAATTTATCGATCCGCGCAAACACACCAGGTGGTCGAAATAGCATAGCGGTTCATTTTTTTCTTTCAAACGTAAAAAAAGAGACTCCGCTTTCGCATGAATAATAGTCTTGAGCTCATTTCGGACAATTTTGTTTCTCCCTCAACTGTTTCGAAACGTGGGAGAAATCCCATCGGCCATTCTATTCGATGTGATATTGCGTTTTTTCTTGCTTCGAAAGCTCTGGAATGGGCGAGCTCTTCAACCAGTCATAGATGCCCTCTGGGGTCAACCATATTCTCGCTTGTTGATCGCTGCTGGCGACAAGAATAGTTTTTCCGTCTGGTGAAAAGGCTGCCGAATAGATTTTGTATCGATAATAGCTTCCGCCGATGGAGTCGCCATCAATGGTCCATAATTTCGCCCGATGATCGTCCGCAACAGTGAAGATCTGATCATTGTTCGGATGAAAAATAGCCACAAGCACCGGGCTTTCGCTGGGTAGGGTTGCCAAAAGATCGCCATTGAGGGACCAAAGCTTGGCCGTCTTATCCCTCGATGCCGTAAGGATTTTTTTTCCATCCGGCGAGAATTGGGCGGAATAGACGCGATCGTCATGCTGAAATGTGGTTTCGAGCGATCCCATGGACGTCCAGAACCGCGCTGTTCTGTCGAACGATGCCGTCAGCACCCACGCCCCATTCGATGCAAAAACAGCAGAAATGACCTGATCGCCATGCCGGAAGGTCGTCAGCACGGTGCCATCCAGAGACCATAACCGAGCAGAGCTGTCCGAAGATGCGGTCAAGAGCTTTTTACCATCGGGCGAGAACGCAACAGAGTTCACTTGACTTCGATGGCGAAAAGAACCCAGAGAATCGCCGGTTTCTGTCCAGACTTCTGCCTGGCCATTCGCTAGACCCAATCCAATTTTTCTGCCATCTGAAGAGAATTTTGCCGAAGTGATGGGTGCAGGCCGGCGAAAGACGTGAATCAGTCGGCCTTCAGTGGTCCATAGCTTTGCCGTCCGATCCCATGACCCAGTAAGAACCATATTGCCATCTGGTGAAAAGGCCACCGAACTAACCAAGTGATTATGAGAGAATCCTCGGTCGAACCAGGCCTCCTCTGGGGATTGCCAGAAGAGGCGATACATAAGTTGGCGCAAATGCAATGGCGGAGTGGGTCGCGACAAATGGAAAGCAGCTTCTGCCACCCGGAGCGCTTTGTGGGGATTGATCTTAGAAACATCGTTGGCCAGTATGCTCAGATAATTCACTTTGGCGGCCCGTTCCTGGAGTTGTGCTTGATGCATATTGTAGATCGAAATGATCGCGGAACATATAATGACCAGAATTGCGATGATCCCGCTCGACAACATCATTCGGCGCCTTTTTTGATGTCTTGCCCGGCGCTGCTGACTGATCCTGATTAGCTGCTGTTCTTCAGAAGTCAAGCTGCGCATCCCGCTCAATCCCGTTTCAACAACAGCGAGATCGGCTTCATCCAGCCAAATATCTCTGCCTTCGTGAAAATCGGTCATTTTTGATGCTAAAATCCTGCTGGCGCGTTGACCCGGGTAATACGATTCTTCATAATGCTCACGGACGATTGGGGCCAGCGTATCATGAGCTAGTCGGGTCACCCCACTTCTGCGTCGAGCTGTTCGACTTTTTGATGGATCAGCCAATAGATAGAGGTTTTTCAATTTGCGAATCAGAGATGGAATGACATCCATTCGATGGCAATAGCGATTGCGCAATTGCGCCTTAGTACGTTGTTCGGCTGTGCCAAGCGCTCCGCAGTGATATGACAAAACATCCAGGGCCAGGCCAGAATCGACAACTTCGGGACTCCAGCGCCGCAACTTTTCCATCTGTTGATAATAAAAATCCTTCAGCAAAATCCCCTGCTTCTTCATGTCCTGATACATCTTGATGCTAAAATACGGGTGTTTTGGATTGCGCCGGCGAGCTCGAAGCCACATTTTGCTCAACAAAATCTGTAGCGTTGGTGCTAACGGCGATCCCACATCCTCCATCAGATCATCGGCGATAATTTCCTCGAGACCAGGTTCGATGGTTAATCCATAGTATTCTTGCAATCTCTTGTTCCGCGTCAGTCCGGTGATGGCTGAAATGATCCCGCGGCGATCAAGTCGTTCTAAAAACATTAGCTCAATTGGGAGCTTATGTTCTTTGAACCGTTTCTCAATCTCTGCCAGCCATTCCTTCCGAAAGACCAGAACCAACTTTCCTCGGAGCGATTGATTGTGTTTGATGAACAACCAATAGAGTTGATCAAAAAATTGTTCTAATTCATTCGAATTAGCACGATCAAATGTCCGTTCAAATTGATCCATCAAAATGACAAGCGGCTTATTGAATTTTTGTTCGATCGCGCGCCACTCGTTCGGATCATGCGGGGCAAAGGCTTGCTTCAGGTTATTTAGCGGGTTCAGTTCCCGTTTGCATCGATAGTATCGCACTTCTGCGGCCGAAGCAAGCCGACTCAACAACCCTGCGGCTAAAAATGATGATTTGCCAACACCACATTGGCCATAGATCAACTGAATAGGCAGAGCATGAGGTGAGAGAATCCGCTGATACAGCTCTCGGATCTGATATTCGCGACCAAAGAAGACTTCGGCATGATCACGATCGAACCAGTGCAACGTACAAAACGGGACTTTTGGCAATTCTGCTGGCGGAATTTTGGGCAGGCCGAATAATGGATCGTCGGCAGCATCCGGCAAGTTCCAGTTATCAGTTACATCAGCGCCAGCACGAACGTAAATATCCCAGGGCCAACGATCAGCTTCGAGCCCGCAATCCCGATAATATTGGGCGAGGTCCTCTCCAAGTTCAGCTTTAATGGAGGCGGCCGCCTCGTTAAAAGCAATCCGGATTGAAGCACCTCCTGAAAGTCCAGCATAAAAGCGGGCGGCAAAACGGGTGGCGAGCTGATCTATGATTGTCTGGGATGTGGCAATCACGACCGAGACATTGTTATGTAACAATCCCATGGCCTGGGGCTGCGTTGAACAACCATTGAGAAATACAAATTGCAACCCACGCTGTTGCCCCAAAAATTCTGCCAGTCCGCTGGCAAAGGTCGGGCTGGATTCCCCAGCCGCGTTCTCCAATAATAGTTGATAACTGTTCGCATGCCCCCCAAAATGAAAGATGGCAATCCGATCCCGATAATCCGGGTGCTGAAACACATCCCAGATGTCCTGGGTCCTTACATTGGATCGCTCGACGATTTCGCACAAACCAGCCGACCTGGCCAAATCTAACGCGTCGCGAATCTGCCGCTGTTCATCGGGAAGGTTGCGAAGATATGGTACAGAATCATCCCGAGGATTCGCAAAAGCGAGAAAGATCACTGGCTTCTGATGAGGTGAGCCCATGATTATCAGCTCCTTTTATTATTTGTTGTGTTGTCATGCCTGCGCATGGAGAAACCCTTCGAATCACTGTCATGCCTGCGAATGCAGGCACTCCATCGAATTACTGTCGTGCCTGCGAATGCAGGCACCCTTGAACTTCACATTTGATTAAAAAGACCGAGCTTCCTCTCCATAGGAAGGCCAATCGCAAATTCAGAATCTGTCCGTTCCGCAAGACGATTCATTTTTAACAACAGAAAATGATGAATACGCGCTGCTTTTGCCAATCGGGGATCATTCCATCATATTAAAAAGACAAAACAAGGTGACAAAATATGCAAGATTTGTTTCGGAAAACTTTGAAAAGATTTTTATCCAGCGAAGGGTGTCGTATCAATTGGCTAGCTTTCTCGCTTTATTTCGCTTCCAAATTGAAATATAATGATTTTTTTCTCAATGTCAACAAATAACTTTGCGGACCGATTCATCAAATATTTTTCTGGCATTTTAAAGATTTTTCCACTATATTTTGGCTTTTAAAGATGGACATTCGATGAGATATTGTTGCTACTTCAATCAAATAAACGAAAGAATCAGTTCTACTAACCCTTTGAATACGAATGAACCATAGAACAGATCAAAACTTTGAGGAGTGACGCATTGAACAAGTATGGATATTTTTCCGAAGATCGACTCGAGTTTGTGATCACGAGGCCTGATACACCGGCGCCTTGGGTGAATTATCTGTCTAATGGAAAGTATCATGGCCTCATCTCCAACACGGCTGGTGGCTTCAGCTTTTATATTTCACCGCGCGATAGCCGGATTACGCGTTGGCGCTACAATTCTTTACCAGTCGATCGGCCTGGCCGTTATATCTTGCTGCGCGATCGGGAAACCACTGCCTTTTGGTCCCCTACCTGGCAGCCGACTTTCACCCCGGTGAAAGACTATGAATGTCGGCATGGCATGTATTATACCCGCATCACCTCGCAATTCAATCAAATCCGTAGTTCTATTCTTTATTTTGTTCCTTCTGATGATCTGGAGCTATGGCTTGTCACACTGAAAAATGAATCAGATCACGCTCGGCAGCTTGATATTTTCAGCTTTGTCGAATTATGCCTCGGCCATGCCTTAGTGGATTTGATCAATCAGCCCAATGATCAGCATTTTAACGAGGTATTTTTCGACCGAGGGGATCAAATTTTGTTTGCCACGAAGCGCTATTGGGTGCGATTTACCAGTGCGACAGTCAAGCAGGCGAATGATGCTTGGGATAAGTATGTATTTTTCAGCTCATCGCTCCCCATAATTGGTTGGGATGGAAGCAAGGATCAATTCATCGGCCGCTGGCGGTCGGAACAGAACCCGATTGCAGTACAGAATGGACGATGTTTCAATTCCGAGATCACGGCTGGTGATGCAGTTGCTGCGTTGCAAATGGAACTTACCCTCCAACCAAATGAAGAGAGGGAGTTCGTCGTTCATTTGGGCGTCGTTCCTAAGCAAGAGGGTTATCAAGAAAAAGCAGTCCAATTGGTCCAAAAATATCGAAATCTCGACGTGGTCAAAAATGAATTCTCCAAATTGAAGGCGGAATGGAGCGACTATCGAGGATCGGTTCAGGTCCAAACGCCTGATGAAAATATGAATACCATGATCAATGTTTGGAACCAATATCAAACTTCGGTCACATTCCGCTTTTCGCGTGATGCATCCTATTATCATGGTGGACTGCTGTTCGGCCGCGGTTATCGAGATTCCTGCCAGGACGTCATGGGCCCGGTGATCCCAAGGCCGAATTGGGTCAAAGAACGGATCGTGGAAATGGCTCGCTACCAGTTCAGCAATGGCAGCACGTATCATCTCTACTACCCATTGATCGGCGGCGGGGAGCGCACTGGCCATTCCGATACCCCCTTATGGCTGCCCTTGGCCATTATGGTGTATTTGAAAGAGACTGGCGATTTCGATTTTTTGCAACAGAACATTCCGTTTAGCGATATCGGCGAGGCCACAATCCAGCAACATCTCTATGCAGCCATCGATTACGTGCTAGGAACACTCAGCCCGAGGCATCTGGCTAAAATCGGGCCAGGCGATTGGAACGATACTTTGGATTATCTTGGCCGTGAGGGACGGGGTGAGAGCGTCTGGGTTTCGATGTTTCTCGCCTACATTTTGAAAGAAACGATTGAACTCTGCCAATTGATCGGCGATCAGGCAAAATCAGATCGCTATCACTCTGCCTATCAAACCGTGAAGCAGGCGATTAACGATCATTGTTGGGACGGTGAATGGTATATCCGTGCGACCAATGATCAGGGCGAGATCATCGGATCTGCGAGCAACGAGGAGGGCCAAATTTTCCTTAACACTCAGTCCTGGGCGGTAATCAGCGGTGTGGCAGAAGGACAGCGCGCAATTCAATGCATGGATATGGTGATTCGACATCTTGAAACACCGAAAGGCCCGAAAATCTTGCACCCTGCGTACACCAAAATCAATCCCCGGATTGGTTTGGCCACCCGATGTGTGCCAGGCAAGAAGGAGAATGGCGCAGTGTTCAATCATCCGGTGAGCTGGGCAATTCTCGCAGAATGTCTTTTGGGCCGAGGGGATCGGGCGTTTGAGATTTATCAAAAAGCCCTGCCCATGAACCCAATAATTGATATCGACCGCTACCAGGTGGAGCCCTATGTCTACGCTGAATATGTCACGAGCCCAGATCATCCAACCTTCGGCCAGGCAAGTCACTCTTGGCTCACTGGTTCTTCCGCATGGATGTTGCGCGATGGGATCGATTACATTTTGGGCGTCCGGCCAACCTATCGGGGATTGCTGATCGACCCCTGCATCCCACATCAATGGAAATTCTATCGGGTCATCCGAAAATTTCGTGGAAAGACTTATCATATCGAAGTGCATAATCCCCATGGGCTCAATAAAGGGATCAATCAAGTAGAGGTCGCGGAAACGAAGATTAGCGGGAACCTTATCGATTTAACAGATGCAACAGTCCAAGCGCTGATCAAAGGACGACGCGATGTTGCAATTCGGGCAACATTAGGATATTAAAACTTCTCTGACCGTTCAGTTCTGTACGAAAGCAATTATTCAACCACAGAAATAGCTTTTTCCGCAGTCGTTCTGACATCCGCGGGGAAATAAAATTCAATTTCCTATCAGCGGTTGTCTTATCATCCGCTGGGAAATAGACCTTCTGTAAGCTTTCAATTCTGTGACCAAAGCAATTTTTAACCACAGAAATGGAACTGCCACAGAAATGGTCTTTTTCAATTTTCATCTGCGGCTGTCCTATTATCTGCGGGGAGAACAATATTGATTAACTGGTATCAAAAACTATGGACAAGCAAGACCTATTATCCCAGCTCAGCTATGGCTTGATCGTTTCCTGCCAAGCGGAAGGCGACGAGCCGCTCAATACGCCGGAGATTTTGACGGCGCTCGCCCAGGCTGCCATTCGAGGGGGTGCCATTGCCATTCGAGCTGAGCGCCCTGAAAATATCGCTCGAATGAAACAGCACCTCGCTGTTCCAATCATCGGGCTTTATAAGAGAAAATATCCCGACTCTGAAGTGTATATCACTCCCACTTTAGAAGACGCCCGCGCAGTAAGCGATGCTGGGGCGGATATCATCGCTATGGACGCAACGGATCGTCCACGGCCAAATGGTCAGAGCCTGGCCGCGATTGTGTCTTTCTTGCGTCGACAGACCGATCGGCTGCTCATGGCCGATGTTTCTACGCTGGCTGAGGGCCTAGCCGCCGCCAAATTGGGCTTCGATCTCATCGGCACAACTTTATCCGGCTATACGGCCAACACGCTCGATCGAGCGGCAACCGACCAACCAGATTTTGATCTGCTCTCCAATCTGGTGGAACGCATAGGCGATCGAATCCCAATAATCGCTGAAGGGAGGATTTGGACAGCCGAACAGGCTACCGAAGCATTGCGCCGCGGGGCATTCGCCGTGGTTGTCGGAACAGCGATCACCCGACCGACCGTCATCACGCGCCGCATAGCGGAAAAGATTGATCGGTTCAAGCGATTCAAGGCCGGCTGCGCCATCGGCATTGACCTGGGTGGCACGAAAGCCAGTTTCGGCATTGTCAATCCCGAAGGAACGGTTCAATCGCAAAAAATAATCCCATCACGTTGGGAACGCGGAACCCGACAGGTCATCGGTCAACTCATCGATCAAATTCAACAATTGCTTCGTTCTTCGCAAGAACAAATTTTAGCCATTGGAATCGCCGCTAGCGGTCGTGTTGATCCGCTTAGAGGTATCGTGTTCGATGGTGTCCCCCTGGCTGACGATTATATTGGTTTCCCAATTGTCGAAACGTTTCAGACGAAAATCAAATTGCCAATATCCATCGAAAACGATGCCAATGCCGCTGCTTTTGCTGAATATGCTTTGATAAAAGCATCCAGGCCCGACCGGCTGGTCGTGATAACTATCGGCACAGGAATTGGTGGCGGAATTATCATCGATGGGAAATTGGTTCGCGGGCGAGGAAACGCTGGCGAGATCGGCCATATCTGTATCGAGCCCTTTGGGCGAAAGTGCCGCTGCGGTCGTAGAGGCTGTCTCGAAGCCTATGCCTCCAGAAGCATCCTGCAACAGGAGATCCAGCAATTAATCGATGCTGGCCTGTGCGCCTCGCCACTAGGCTATTCAGCTTTAAACACCCAGGCGATCATCGAGCTGATCCGAGCGAACCAGGATGCGGTGGCGAATTTATTTCATCGGCAACTGGATTATCTTGCAGCCGGTCTGGAAACGATTTTTCATACCATCGATCCAGATCTACTTGTGCTGTCAGGAGAATTTGCACAATTGGGCGAGCCATTGATACAGGGATTACAACAGCGGCTGCATCGCCCGATGAAGATAATGTGCTCTCAGCTCGGGAATCAAGCCGGATTCATCGGTGCCGCCTTGCTCGCGCTCAATAAGCTCGTAATTGGGGAATAATATTCCGACAAACAAGCCAAAGCTGGCTGATTAACTAAAAATTAGAAATGATCATCACAAATCTTTTCCGCGGCTGTCCTATCATCCGCGGGGAGCAAAATTTCTGTGTCAGGCAAGTTCTGCGTTCACAAAATTTTTAACCACGGAAATGGAACAACCACAGAAATAATTATCATAGGTTTTATCCGCGGTTGTCCTTTCATCCGCGGGGAACAAAATTTCTGTGTCAGGCAAGTTCTGCGTTCACAAAATTTTTAACCACAGAAATGGAACAACCACAGAAATAATTATCATAGGTCTTATCCGCGGTTGTCCTTTCATCTCCGGGGAACAAAATTTTTGTGTCAAGCAAGTTCTGCGTTCACAAAATTTTTAACCACAGAAATGGAACAACCACAGAAATAATTATCATAGGTTTTATCCGCGGTTGTCCTTTCATCCGCGGGGAACAAAATTTCTGTGTCAGGCAAGTTCTGCGTTCACAAAATTTTTAACCACGGAAATGGAACAACCACAGAAATGGTCTTTTTCAATTTTCATCCGCGGGGAACAAAATTTCTGTGTCAGGCAAGTTCTGCGTTCACAAAATTTTTAACCACGGAAATGGAATAACCACAGAAATAATTATCATAGGTTTTATCCGCGGTTGTCCTTTCATCCGCGGGGAACAAAATTTCTGTGTCAGGCAAGTTCTGCGTTCACAAAATTTTTAACCACAGAAATGGAACAACCACAGAAATAATTATCACAGGTCTTATCCGCGGCGGTTCTATGATCTGCGGGAAAATCGAGTCTGAGTTATTATCAAAACAAAATTCATTTGACTTGTGAGGAAAGATGAGCCAAAAACGTACGTTTCATGTTATCTCGAATACCCACTGGGATCGCGAATGGCGATTCCCATTTCAGAAAAACCGGCAGATGCTGGTGGAGATGATGGATCAATTGCTTGAAATCCTCGAAACCGAGCCTGAATATCGCGCCTTTCATCTCGATAGCCAATCGGTCGTTCTGGAAGATTATCTGGAAATTCGGCCGCAGAATCGCAATCGGATCGAAAAACTGGTGCAGCAAGGCCGTTTGCTCATCGGACCTTGGTTCATTCTGCCCGATGAGTTCCAAGTTTGCGGAGAAAATCTGGTCAGAAATTTACTATTGGGACATCGCATCTGTTCTGAGTTCGGACATGTTATGAAAGTCGGCTATTCCCCATTTTCGTGGGGACAAATCTCCCAACTCCCTCAGATCTACCATGAATTCGGCATCGACGTGATCATGTTTTACCGCGGCATCAACAGCTTGGATAGCCCCAAAGCTGAATTCATCTGGGAGGGCGCCGATGGTACTCGAGTGCTGGCTTCACGTTTCTCCACCATGCCGCGATACAATTTTTATTTTTATATCTATCGGCCAGTCATTCATAACGAACAAATTTTTGACATCGAATACAAATGGTCTCGGGGCGGATTGCCATTCCACTTTGCTGACGCCCAGTTAAAGGATGCAGACTACAATCTGCTTCAGCCGGTCGATGCTTATTATGCTGACAACCTTTCCCCTGCTCTCGAAGCGATCATTCGGGATCAGGCCAGCGACTTCACCACGGGTCATATCTTCTGGGCTGAGGGCCACGATTCCAGCGGTCCAAACAGGAAAACCGTCCGCCTGATCAAAGACATTCAGAACCTATTGCCTAATAATGAAGTGCTTCACAGCACGTTGGAACAATACGCTCAGGCCCTAAAGGAACATGCCAATTGGGATCAACTGCCCATAGTCACCGGAGAGCGCCGCAGTAGCCAATATGATCGACGTTCCGGCAATCTTTACGGCTATACCACTTCGGCCCGCATGTACCTGAAACAGGCCAATTTCAGCACTGAAAAATGGCTCCAATTTTATGCTGAGCCGTTCAATTCGCTGGCGGCCGTTCTGGGGATGTATATTCAAGATCGCTATCTCGAAATCGCCTGGCGATTGCTCCTTCAAAACGCCGCCCACGATTCTATCGGCGGATGCAGCCTGGATGAAATTCATCAGGACATGATGAACCGCTACAAGCAAGCTCAGGAGATCGCGCAGGGCGTCTTTGCTCGTGCTGCGAAATTTTTCGTAGAAAAACTCGATCTTAAAAAATTCTCTTCAGAAAGCATTCATCTGTTAGCCGTCAATCCTACCACATTTTCTCGAACTGAGATTGTGGAGGCTTACATCGACATACCCGTGGAGCTGAACCAATCAGGAATTTCGATCGAGGACAATGCGGGCCACTCTGTCCCTTTCCAACTGGTTTCAGCAATAGAAGTTGAACCAGTGTTGGAGCAGATGAGTGATCGGCCAATGTACTTCAAAATGCGGCGTTATCATGGCTATTTGGAGCTGAAGGATGTCCCGCCGCTGGGATGGAAAACAGTCCATGTCTCTCCTCGTGAGCACCACATCCAAAGCGGACCTTCCATTGGGCGTATTGAACAGGGCTTACCAGTGATGGAGAACCCATGGCTCTTGGTGCGCATCCAGAGAAATGGGACATTGGACGTGCTGGATAAAACGACGGGTAAATTGTTTTCTGGGATCGGTTATTTTTATGATGAAGGCGAGGCGGGCAGCGCTTGGGTGCATTCAAAAGTCCCCCCCTGTTTCGACACGATCCATTCGCTTCCAGAAATTCAGCTCGAACTCAATGGCCCATTGCTTGCCAAGGTAAAAATTCGACACCAGATGCGGCTTCCTGCCAATCTGGACGAACGCAAAGCCCACGAGGCAACCGCCATTTTGCCCATAGAAGTGACCGTACCGTTTAATCAGCATTCTCGCTGGATAGAATTTCGCATTCGGTTGAGTAATCCAGCAGAATGCCATCGCCTGCGAATGATGTTCCCCACTGGTATCGCTGCCCAATATCACGATGGTGAGGGCCAGTTCGATGTCGTTTCCCGACCCGTATATCGGCCCGATACCAGTGACTGGATTGAGCAGCCCATGTACGATTTCCCAATGCATCTTTTTGTGGATATTTCCGATGACAGCCTCGGTTGTGCGATCCTCGTAGATGGCCTCAAGGAGTACGAAGTTTTCGATGATGACCAGAGAACCATTGCCATCACGCTGTTTCGAGCGTTTCGCTATGTGATCCAGCCCAGTTCGGTGCAGGATTTCGGCCATCAAAAGGGATCGCAGTGCCTCGGCGAGCAGCACTATCGTTTCGCATTTTATCCGCACCAGGGCAATTGGGACCAAGGACAGGTCTATCAAGCTGCCATGTGCTTCAACTACGAATTTCGGTTGATTCAATTGGGCCGAGCCAATGGCGATCTGCCAACCACTCTGTCTTTCATCAAAATCGAGCCCCAAGACTTGATCTTTAGTTGCTTCAAACCAGCAGAAGATCGCCAGACAAACACGTTTATTCTGCGCCTTTACAACCCGACCAATCGCGATATTCCGGGCGCCGTAGAATTCTATTCTAAATTAAGATCCGCCGAGCAGGTGACATTAGAGGAAAAATCGGTGAGAAAATTGTCAATTTCAAACGGCCATAGAATCGAGCTGACAATCCCAAAAAAGAAGATTTTCACGGCCAAAGTTAGGTTTGAATGAAATTTTTTCATTATTACAAAAATTGGCCCCCAGTCCCATTGGTTGTAGAACTGAAAGCACTAGAAGTCTCTCACAGAAATGGAGCTTCTACAAAATGGTTCATTCTAATTTTATATCAGCGGTCGTTTTATCATCCGTGGGGAAAAAATCTTCTCTGACCTTTTAATTCTGCGACCAAAAAAATTATTCAACCACAGAAAAAGAACAACCACAGAAATGGCCTTCTCCGTGGTCGTTCTATCATCCGCGGGGAAATAAACCTCAATTTTAAATCCGCGGCAGTCTTATCATCCGTGGGGAAAAATAATGCTATTATTTTATCAATCGCTTTTCCAGCCTGTTGAAATCCAAAATTAGCTTCATGTTTTTATATGTTAATATCAATTGCTGACTGCCGACATCTGCATTCAGGAACGGCCCTTCAAATAGTTTCGTCTTTGACAAATCGACGATCTCCCCATTCAATTTGCGCTGATCCGGAAAGGTGAATTCCATTACATCGCCATCGATGGTGTGATATATCACCGAGACATTTCCTGGGATCAAATTCGCCCTTGGAATATGGTTTGCCAATGCGGCCCGAAACGCATCGAACGAGCCGATCTCATCCCTGGAGCGCACCTCCACCACATACCCGTTCTGCAATTCATGGCTTCGGAACCGATAGTTGCGCAATGTGACGCCATCCTCTTTTATACTTGTACCAGTTTTGGTATTGAACGCCTGCTGCTTCAACTCATATTCCTCACTCCATTCCCCAGGCTGTAACGGGTACCAGCCAATGTAAGTATCTCCCGCCTTAGAAATGATCCAGCCCGGTTCATCGAGAATCCTTTGCTCCAAGTTGGCTGGGAAAAAGCCATCGATATGCTCCGAGGTTGTCCCAGATGGAATGTCGTACAAGGCGATCAACGTATTTTTGTGCTGGAAAGTCCGTTCGAATGGCGAGCCCCCAGTCCATTTATCGGGATTATTATAGGTCGTTTTTGAGGCGGTAATGAACGCCATCGAAGCTTTGCTCTCCTCAGGGAAAAACATGGCGATCTCCAGCACCGACCAATACGGATGCAGTCCAAAAATAGTAGAAAACGGCTTGCCATACGTGTAGCGCACTCCCCAAGTATGCTGCTGGATCGGCTGCAAAATGCCCCCTTGTAGCGACCCGATACCGTAATCCTTGGTTATATAGGTATATTTGTACACAGGCGGATTCCGCTCCTCCCCATACCTGATCACATTGCGCACGCGCTTCCGTTCCCGATGAACATAAGGCTTGCTCCGATCTGTCGCGATTTTATAAATGATCTCTGGCAGCGTATAGGATGTCAGCACCGGGTAGAGCACCCAGCCATGCACCAGAGGCTCTCCCACACCGAAATAAACATACGCAAAATGCGACGAAGCCGAGTATTGCGGCCGCATCAAGTTCTGCTCGTAAATTCGACTGTATCCCCCTATGTATTGTTGATCCAGATGCTCAACGGCAAAATCTGCCAAAAGATAATCCGTCAACATCTCTCCTAATTTTTTGACATCCTTGTCCTGGGCATATTGCGCCAGCATCGTTGTCGGAACCACGTACTCCAAAATATAATCGGGCGAATCGAATTCCCCCTGGCCAATTGTCGTCGTGATCCTGGCCCACTCGAACAGGTATTCTCTGGCTTCCTGAAGATTCTCCTCGGAGCTCTTGCCATTAAACCACTCAGAGCCGGGATCGTTTGGCCATTGCTCGGCCATGAGGTACAGGCTGGCGTAATACATCGCCCAATGGTTTTCAGTATCGCCCCGAGAAGGGGCATAGGTTTTCCAAGCATATCGGATCGCCCTTTTTACCCGATCCGACATTTTATCTTTGCCAACCATATAGCAATTTACCACTGGGAACATCCAGAACATGTCACCGCTAGGCTTTTCCAGTAACTTTAAAAACATCTCGTCCGCTCGTCTCACATCTCGGTTGCGATAGTATTTGGCAGCAATGACGCTGTAATCCGTTCGAGAGGCCGTATCAAAATGAGAAATAAACCATGCCTTTCGCTCATTGAATTTCTTAAGATATGCTGCGCGGGTCTGATCCTGACTAAACGCATTCACATTATTCAAAAACGAAAGTAGCAATACCACAAATATTATTGTTCGGCTCATGTTCATCATCCTTCGCTAAGTCTGATGCCATCGCTTTGAGCGATGAACTGATTCCATTGCTTCGAGCGATGGAATCAGTAGCATTCAGATTTATTAATTAAAAAGGCAAAATTCTAACTGTTCCCACATACCCATCCGGAATCCCAATGAACCGCCAGCTCTCTCCCCCATCATCGGACTGGTAAACACCCTTGCCGATGCTCCCAGCCACGAGCCGGCGACTATCGTTCGGATCCACTGCAATGCTCCGAAAATCCAATGTCTCGAGTCCTTTGAAATGATGCCGCCACGTCCTGCCACCATCGACCGATTTATAAACTCCAGTTTGAAAACCAACCGCATAAACGATCTCTGGGTAGTTCGGATCGAACGTGATCCCATAAAAAGTCCCATGCATTATCCCACTATCCCGTTTCTCCCACACTTTGCCCCCATCCACTGAAAAATACAGACCATTGTTCTCCGTCCCAACTGCAAGGAGTTGTTCGTTCCTGGGATGCTGGCTAATGCAACGGATTCTTTTCACCCGCAGGCCGAGTTTCTCCCACGTCTCCCCAGCATCGCGGCTGCGATAAACGACGTCCTCGGTGGAGCAATAGATCACATCTGGATTGACGCGATCGATGATAAAAGAGGAAACAAATTGCGCATCGATGGTTTCCAGCCCTTTGATCTTTTTTACCCAGCTTTTGCCGCCATCGATGCTCTTATAAAAACCATACGGCGAGCTACAATACAGGACCTCAGGCGAGCGAGGATCGAATGCCACGTTGTTCACCTCTGTGATCCGCCAGTCCGTGGTCACCTTCCAGCTCTTTCCTCCATCCCAGGACTGATGCACCCCGGTGTGCGTAGCCAGCGCGATGATCTTTCCCTTCGCAGGAGCAAAAAAATCGAACCCGAAAATTCGATTATTTGGCCGACCCATATACTGCCATGCCGTATCCGAAACCAACCGATAAAACATGGCCGATAGCGGCATGGCCATTCCGGTGTGCCCATACCCAGTCGATAGCGTCGCTACATAGATCCGCGACTCCTGCGCGGCCAATCCCCAACCAAGTAAGCTGATCATAATGATCAAAATTATTCTTCGGAGCATCATCTCCCCTCACTTAATTATCTGGTCCAGATAAAGCTAAATTCACACTTCAGAATACGCATTTGGAATAAAAAAAGCAAGCGATTTTCATTCATACCGCGGTCGCACCACCATCCTCCCGCTATTTTCTATTCGAGCTAATCGAATTCTCCTTACGAAATTATTTTTTAACCTTCGTTTCGATGTTTCTATTGAGGAAACGATTATTGATAAAAGTTCATTTCCCCCTCTCATGGGATCCATTAAAAGATGTTCCACTTTATTAGCATCAATTTGCACTCCCATGCAATATAAAAATTCGTCTAATTCATAATTCAAAAGTCATAATTCCCCTTCCGTCTCAACCCCACTGTTCTGGCATCTGGCTCTTGGCCTCTGGCCTTTCGCTTCTTACCTTTTTTGTTTTTCAGCCAAATGCCAAAAGCGAAAGGCCAAGTGCCAGTTCAATCCCACTGTTCTGGCATCTGGCGCTCGGCCTCTGGCTTTTCGCTTCTTTCACATGTTACCCTTCAATGTTTGCATTAATCGATTCAACATCTTTCCAATGCGCTGATAGTTTTCGGATAGCTCTGAAAAATCTGAATCTGACAAATACTTCAGGTCATGGCAAAGCTCAAGCTGGTATTCAACTTCAGCACAGGAACCAATTGCAATATCAACAAATCTTCGGAATTCTCCCTCTCCTAGTTTAGCGCCCCCCTCTATTAAATTCATCGGTATTGAATAGGCAGATCTTCTCAGCTACGATGTCAATCCATATCTTTCTTCTTGTGGAAAACCTTTGGTGGTAGCATAAATCTTTAACACCATCTGATGAGCTAACTGAAAAACTTCATAATTTTTGATATTTCTTGCCATTTTTAATCCCTCCTCATTTTAGTGCATTCATAAATAATTTGACATAGCAAAAAGCCAAAAGCGAAAGGCCAAGTGCCAGTTCAATCCCTCCATTCTGGCATCTGGCGCTCGGCCTCTGGCTTTTCGCTTCTTGCCTTTTTTGTTTTTCAGCCAAATGCCAAAAGCGAAAGGCCAAGTGCCAGTTCAATCCCTCCATTCTGGCATCTGGCGCTCGGCTTCTGGCTTTTCGCTTCTTGCCTTTTTTGTTTTTCAGCCAAATGCCAAAAGCGAAAGGCCAAGTGCCAGTTCAATCCCTCCATTCTGGCATCTGGCGCTCGGCCTCTGGCTTTTCGCTTC